>JAFANO010000395.1 GCA_019232645.1 Planctomycetaceae bacterium
GCGAGGCGCTGAGCCTCGGCGGGCTGTCAGTCCGTGAGCTGATCCTGAGGACCTGGAGGAAGATCAACGAGCACGAGATCCTGACGCGCGCCGCCGCCGTCGCCTTCTACGCGATGCTGGCGCTGGTCCCGTTCCTGGCGCTGACCCTGACCTTCACGGCGCAGCTCCTGCCCGACGTGACGGATCGGACGGGGAAGTCGCTGGGGATCGGCAACTTGACCGTCGACGAGCTACGCTCGACCTTGCGGGACCTCTTCCCGCGCGAGGCCTATGGCGTGGTCGAGCAGCAGATCGCCCGGCTCCAGCAGGAGTCGCACATCGGCCTGATCTCGTTAAGTTTGGCCATCACGATCTGGCTGGCGTCGAGCCTGTTCGTGGCGATCATTGACGCGATGAACCGGATTTACGGCGTCGACGAGACCCGGCCCCTTTGGAAGCTCCGCCTGGTGGCGATCGTGATGACCCTCGTCCAGGCGATCATCCTGGTGGGCTCGCTCCTGGCGATCGTCGTTTGGCCGCAGTTCGTCCGGTGGATGGGGATGAGCGAGCCGGCCGCCCTGGTGGCCACGGCAGTCCAGTGGCTGGTCGTGAGCATCGCCGTGCTGCTAAGCTTCGCGCTCACCATCTACATCGGCCCCGACGCCGACCAGCACTGGGAATGGATCACGCCGGGCAGCCTGGTGGGGACGTTCTTCTTCCTGATCGTGAGCCTGCTCTTCCGCATCTACGTCCAGAACTTCGCCAACTACGACAAGACCTACGGCCCGCTCGGCGGGGTGATGGTCCTGCTGTTCTGGTTCTGGATCTCGAGCGTGGTGCTGCTCACCGCCGCGCAGATCAACAAGGTGATCGAAGAAGCCTCGCCCCTGGGCAAGAACTACGGTCAGAAGATCGACCCAACCAACACCCCCGACTTCCAGGCGATGGAGCCCGAGCCGGCTCCGCGCTGAGTCCGGGTCGACTGCGCGCCTCGCCCGTGAGGTGCTTGAACTGGACCACGTCCACGAGCCGGCTCCGCGCTGAGTCCGGGTCGACTGCGCGGCCCGGACAGCATAAGACTCCATCGGGATGCGAAACGGCGGTGAGACGGTCTCGGCCGCCGCGTATAGAACGCCTGTCCGGTCGTTCGAAGGGCTCGCGCTCGCGACGATCCTCGATCCGGGGTCGAGGGGGCCGAGTCGATCCCGACCCCCCGACCCAAATCACGGTTCAACGGCCGATCAGGATCACGGCCCGTTGGGTGCGAGCTGGAGCCGGGCCGACGTCGTACTGGCGAGGGTGATATACGAGGCGATGACGTTCGCGACGTTCCTGATGTCGGTCGACGTCAGCGGCGTCACCAATCCCAGCGAGGCGTTGTCGGCCTGCTGCTGCGTTTGGATATTGGCGCCGGGCAAGACCTTCGTCCCCTCGTGAATCACGACCCCGGGCCCGATCGTGGCGCCTGGCGAGATGAAAGTATTCGGCTCGATCGTCGCCCCATCGATGACGGCGCCTGCTCCGACGAACACGGGCGGGCCGCTGGGCCCGCCGATGGTCGCCGGCCCGTTGATTCTCACGCCCTGCCCGATCGCCACATTATCGCCGATCGACACGGTGCCCTTGGTCGCGTCGACGACGGCGTCCGACTGGATGTTGGAGCCCTGCCCGATGAGGATCCGGTGGGTGCCGGTCACCAGGCGGACGAAGGGAGCGACGAACGACTGGCCAGCGATCGCGGCGTGGCCGACCCTCGAGATCGAGACCGTCGGATCGACGAACGAGGTATAGATCGGGTTGGCATTGGGCGGGACCACCGGCCGATGCCTCTCGATCAAGAAGAGAAAGCCGGGAGGGGCGGGCCGGAACGGATTGAACAGCGGGGCGGAGTACCCGCTCAAGACCAGCCGCCCCTCCAGCCCTTCCAGCATCGGCCGCCACGCGCGATGATCGCGGCGGGTCCGAACCGTATCTGTATGAAACGAGCGTGTCATCGTGTTGCACTACCTGGGAAGGGAGTGGGAGATCGGGACTCATACCGGAGAGCATGCCGGGCTTTCACCCGTCAATAAACCACGACATTTCTCTCCATCGTCCCCGCTCGTCGATCTCTTGAGCACCAGCCTTGAAGAAATCTGATTATGTTAGAAATGTGACGTTTTTTTCTTAAGAAGTGTTTAATCAGTGAATTCCGTCTATCCGGGAGGGAGCGGTTCTCGCGAGGGATCGGGGAGGGTGGAACGGGGACACCGGTCCATGGTGACGCCCCGCGAGGGAGGAGCCTCGGAGGCTGCCATGAAAATCAGGCGATGGCACTCACGACCTTGCCCAGATCGCCTATTTATCATTCAGCACTTCCCCCAGGACATCCTCCCTGGGCCGCACGCCGGTGCGCGGCCATCCCCGTCCGCCTCCACGCCCGCGCCCGATTCGGGAGGATGACGGGGATCGCCGTCCGCCGTGGAGCCCGGATCAGGAGCGGGGATGGAACCTGGCGTGGACCTCGCGGAGCCGGCTCAGCTCGACTCGCGTATAGATCTGGGTCGTGGCGATCGAGGCGTGCCCGAGCATCTCCTGGACGGCGCGGAGGTCGGCGCCGCCGGCCAGCAGATGGGTGGCGAAGCTGTGCCGGAGCGTGTGCGGGCTCACGTCGGCGCGGAGCCCGGTGGCCAGGGCGTGGGTCTTCACGATCCGCCAGAGGGTGACCCGCGACAGGGGCCGGCCGCCCCTCGAGACGAACACGGCCGTCGTCTCGGGCCGCCGCGCAACCAGCGCGGGGCGATCCTTGGCCAGGTAGGCCGTCAGGGCCACGCGCGCCCGAGAGCCGAGCGGGACGACCCGTTCCTTGTCTCCCTTGCCGACACACCGCGCCAGGCCCACCTGGAGGTCGAGGTCCGACGGCCTCAGCCCGACCACCTCCGAGGCGCGGCACCCGGTCGCGTACAGCGTCTCGAGCGCCGCCCGGTCGCGACGGCCGAGGCGTGTCTCGGGGCTCGGCGCACTCAGCAGGCGATCGACGGCCGCGGGGCCGAGCACCGTCGGCAGGCGATCCCAGACCGCCGGCGCGACCAGCAGCTTCGCCACGTTTTCCGACAGCCGGCCGTCGAAGATCAGGAACCGGAAGAACGTGGACAGGCTGGCAAGGTGTCGGCCGACGCTGCTGGGGGCCAGCCCGCACCGACCCAGGTAATCGACATAACCGGTCAGGTTGGCCACGTCGAGCGCCGCCAGCGGGCCGGGCGCGTGGGCCTTGCGCCACCGGATGAACCGTGCCAGGTCGGCGCGATAGGCCGCCAGCGTATTCGGAGAGACGCCGCACTCGGCCATCAAGTAATGCAGGAACGGACCCATCGGGTCGCGGTGCGGGTCGGGGCGGGCGGCACCTGGGAGCGCCATGAGCGTGGACCTCGAACGGCGCGCGATCGTCACCGTTCCTGAGATCGGCCCTACCCCGGCTCGTGCTTGACCGCCACGCCGAAACCTCGCGGTGACGGTCCCAGGCCTCCGCCGATTTCGGGGAGACCCTGCGCGGCGTGAAGCGATGGCGAAGAAGAATCGGCCGGAAAGAGGCGCGATGGGTTACCAAGAGCCGGCTGCTTCGAGGACATCTCATGGGGCCACATCGCCCAGCAAGCGAGCCGTGAGGTTGTGGGCAGGGCACCTGGATTTCGAGTTTCGCACTTTTGAGGGAGGGCAACTGAACAAAAAGATACGCCGGTCTCCTTGCGGTTTCTTGGCTACTTGTCTTGGTTGACGGGCCTCGACACGCCACCAAGACAAGGAAACCGACCCATGGAACTTACCTCTTCGTTCGTCGACCTGCTACCGCAGTTCTCCCCGGTCTTCACCGCCCCCACCTACCAGACCTTCGTCGCGATCGTCGCCGGCTGGGTCCTCTCCCAGCGGCACCGCTTCATCACCGAAGTCATCTTCTCCAGCGGCAACGTCGGCGAGGGACACTGGTCGCGATTCCATCGCTTCTTCAGCCATGCCGCCTGGGATATCGACACCTTCTCCTTGTTCCTAGCCAAGCTGGTGGTGACGATCCTCGCCCCAGGCGCCACCCTCCTCTGGGCCGTCGATGATACCCTGTGTCGCAAACGCGGCCTGACCCTCTACGGGGCCGGCATGCATTACGACCCGCTCATCTCCAGCCGACCCAAGGCCCTCGTCAGTTGGGGACACGACTGGGTCGTGCTCTGTCTGATCCTCGTCCACCCCTTCTGGGCACCCACCAAGGTCTTCGCCTTGCCCATCGCCGCCCGGCTGTACATCAACCGCCAGGGACTCACCAAGGGAAAGAAGAGCAAGGGGAAATCGTCCCAGGCCCAGACCAAGAGCAAGGCCAAGGCCGATCCCGATCATCGGACGCGACCGGAATTGGCTCTCGAACTCATCAATCTGGCGGCCCAGTGGTGCCCCAACGAGGAGATCATCGTGCTCGGTGACAGCGCCTATGGGGGTCGAAGCGTCCTGTCTCACCTGCCCCCAAACGTTCAACTCATCAGCCGAGTCCATCCCAACGGGGCGCTCTACAAGCCGGCACCTCCCAAGACCCAGAAGACCCCAGGTCGGCCTCGCAAGAAAGGCGATCGACTGCCGGGCATGGCCGCGTGGGCCCGGGACACGAGCCAGCCCTGGACCCGACTCGACTTCGACCAGTTCGGGTTGCATGCGGCCTTGGACGTCAAGACGATCCAAGCCCTCTACTACAAATCGGGTCGGGACCGGCTGCTGACCATCGTCTTGGTGCGCGACCCCGAAGGGAAGCGACCGGATCAGATGTTCTACTGCACCAAGCTCGCTTGGACCGCGCGGGAGGTCCTCTCGGCCTATGCCTGCCGCTGGGCCATCGAGTGTACATTTGAATATTGCAAGCAGTTCTTGGGCTTGGAGGACCCCGCCAACCGCCTCCCCAAGGCCGTGGAGCGGACCGCACCCATGGCCTTGTTCCTCTTCAGTATCGTGGTGGTGTGGTTTCACCGGACGGGCCATCACTTCGTCCGGTTCCCGTTCCGGCCTTGGTACCCTCAGAAGGAAGAACCGTCGTTCGCCGACATGTTAACGACCCTGCGACGGCTCAGTTACGAGGAGAAAACCGCGGGAGTGTTTGCGAAACCGTCCCGACTGAAAACCTGGATCGCCCAGCTCACCGAGCTTCTCAGCCGAACCGGTTGAGCGATACTCGCGTCGCGAATTTCGCAGGTCACTCACCCGTTCACGATCGATTCGGCGCGGCTAATTTCGCCCGCCGGGCCGCTCGCGGTCCGCCTTCAAATCTGCGAAACGGGAACTGGGAGAATGAGCCCAATCGAACGGGTCCTACGCAGCATGCCGGGGGGTATGAGAGCGCCTTACTGGCTGATCGAAGCTTAACCCTCGAGCTGGGCCACCTTGGAAAGGCGCCGGCGGTGTCGCTCGGCGCCGCTGAAGGTCGCC
>JAFANO010000544.1 GCA_019232645.1 Planctomycetaceae bacterium
CGACCAGAAACGGGTGCGATCTCGCCGGGCCGAGCGGGATGGGCCGCGGGCTCACACGGTTCAACGCGGATTCAACAAGAATCGAAGAAAATCATTCCATCTGGTAGACGAGCAGACATCTTGAGAGGGATGCCGGCATGCTCCCCACGCTCGATGTGGAACGCCAGGCTTCTTCCCCCGCGCGTGCCGAGCCTTCAGACGATCGCGACGGGCCGGCCGGACGTGACGCTCTCGACCTCGGCGTGGCAGGTCCTCAGCGCCTGCCGGGCCAGAGTGGCGGAGAGCGGTGGCGCCACCTCCCCCGAGGCGACCGACTCGACCGCGGCGCCCAGCTCCAGGGCGAAGACGTCGATCGAGTCACCCGAGACGAGATCGGGGTGCTCCACGGTCCCGTCGGGGAGGATCACCGAGAGGGGCGTCGCCAGGTGTGCCTGCCCGGCCATGTTGGCGAACGCGAACGCGAGCGTGGCCCGCTCCAGGTAGATCTCGAACCCATGCGTGAACGGCCGCCCCGCCTGGCACAGCGCCCCCGAGACTGCCGAGACGGTCAGATCGGGGTCGTCGAAGCGGTACTGCGTCGCCAGGTGGACGACCGCCCCCCGCTCAACCACCCCGCGCGACTGGACCGAGCGCGGGGCCCCGCAGAGCAGGCCGACGAAATGGGTGTCGTGGATGTGAAGATCAATCGCCGGCCCGCCGCTCCGGTCGGCGTCGGCAATCCCGGACGACCAGTCGGGCCGGGAGATCACCCGCGACAAGTGCGCGGCCCGGAGCTTGCCATGACGGCCCGACCGCACCGCCTCGGCCGCGAAGCCGAACTCGGGGAAGAACGGCAGGACGTGCGCCACCATCAGCAGCGTGCCACTGGCCTCGGCGGCGGCGATCATCGCGTCGGCGTCGGCGGTCGTCAGCGCGATCGGCTTCTCGACGAGCACGTGCTTGCCCGCCTCCAGCGCCCGGATGGCCAGTCGGGCGTGCTCGTCGTTCGGGACGCAGAGGTCGACCAGGTCCACGGCGGGATCGGCCAGCAGGTCGCCGGCGGCGGGGTAGAGGGCATGCCCCGAGAGGTCCATCCAGGTCCCCCGAGGGCCGAAGTTCCCCCGGATCCCGGTCCAGTCGCCCGCCAGCTTCCTGGGATCCCGGCTACAGAGGGCCACCACGCGCCCGCGCGATAACGCCCGCGCCGCGAGATAGTGGATCATTCCCATGAATCCAATGCCCACGATCCCGATACCGATCACCCCGAAGTCCTCATTTATTAAGCTGTTGAGCGATCAAAAGGACGCTTAATTTTGTGGCTCGGGGTTGGATCCGGCACGAATTTCCGGTCGCGTCCCACGCAAATCGGAATCGGAGACCCCGCACATCTCGCGCGAGTTCCGCGTTCTAAGCTTTTATGCCACATGAAATATCGGCGATCATTTGCTCATCCATGTTCGAAAAAATGCTCGCATACCCAACTTGAAATGTTGAAAATATTTTTGTATATAATAATTAAAAAATAATTAATTAATTGATATTAACGAGCTTATGATCACCGGAGGACGACAGGACTTGATCCGAAAGGCCTTCAACATCCAGGGGTTTCAGCCCCGAGGACGCCCCGGGAATCGCGAAACTCGGCGTGACATGATATCAGGTTACAAAGCCAGTGCGAAGTGCGTCTTGCACCTCCAGGAGCGGGGGAGCGAGGAGCGGCAAGGATCGGGACCTCGCCTTGCGGCCCGATCGTATTTCGTCTACGTTGAAATGTCATCATCAGGTGGAGTCATCTCGTCCTGACGCGACAGGGAGGTTTCCGGATGGATTCGACCGCTCGTCGGCCTCGGATCGCGCGGCGGATCGCGCGATGGGCGGTGTGGGGTACCCCGGCATGGACCGTCGCCGCCTACCTGGGGATCTCGCTCGTGACGGCCGACCTCTTGACGAGGCCGAATAACCGTCCCCCCTGGCTCGACGCGAGGGCCGTCAGTCCCGACGCCCTGCCGTGGTCGGCGCGGACCGACGACGGCCTGACGTTGCGGGGCTGGTATCTGCCGACGCCCAGGCATCGTCACTTAATCATCCTGATCCACGGCATGGGGGGCTCGTGGCCCGAGATGGCCACGCTGGGCCGCGACCTGCACGCGCATGGTCACGACGTGCTCCTGTTCGACCTCCGCGGCCACGGCCAGAGCGACCCGTCGCGGCTGTTCATGGGCCGCCGCGAGCGCGGCGACCTCCGCACGGTCATGAAATGGGCCGTGCGCCGAGGCTTCGCCCAGGATCGGATCGGCTGGCTCGGCTATTCGATGGGGGCGTCCACCCTGGTGATGGAGGCCGCGCAAAACCCGGGCATTCGGGTCGCGGTCCTGGACAGCCCTTACGGGAGCCTCCCGGAGTTGCTCCGGTCACAACTCCCCAAGCACAGCCGACTGCCGAGTTGGTTCAACCCCGGCATCCTGGCGGCCGCGCGGCTGGTCTTCGGGGTCCGGACCGACGATCTGATCCCGATTCGCGCCGCGCGATCCTGGGGCGGCCGGCCGATGCTGCTGATCCACGGCGAGGCCGACTCGATCGTCCCGGTGAGCCAGGCGCGCCGACTCGCCCGGGCCGCCGGCCCTTCGTGCCGGGCGGTCACCCTTCCCGGCGTCGAGCACGTCCAGGCCTACGACAGCGACCCGATCCGCTATGTCGCCACGATCGACTCGTTCTTCAACCGATACCTAAGCCCTTAAACAGCGATCCCGAGGGTAGAGGATCGGCCACGCCGCGCGCGAACGGCCATCGACGACGAGGGCCGGAGCGGGCGATGGGCCCGGCTCCGGCCGAGGTGGCATTCGGGCGCGACGCGGGAGGATCCGCGGGCCAGGCCCGGGATCAGGGACCGAGGCCGCCGTGGGTCCGGAACGGGGTCAGATGCGAGGGCTGGTCGAGGAACCAGAAGCGTTCCCACTCGTCGCCGATCATCCGGAGGTTTTCCGAGTCGACCAGCAATTCCTCGACCCGTCGGGGTCCGTACGCCGCGTAGCGCGGCAAGGGGACGGGGGCACATCCCTCGCTCAGGGCGGCGAGGGCCGCGACCACCAGCGCGATGGTCGCCAGAGATTTCCGCATGTGGGGGATCCTCCCGCCTTACGGTAACCGCCCGAGGCGCCTGCCCGCGCGAGTCCTTCGCACGGGCCCGGATCGGGGGGGCTCGCTACCAGGGCCTTAACCCGCGACGACGAACCTGACTCCGTACGCGACGTTCGGACCGCGTCGTTGCCTTCGTCCCACGTGCCCAACGTCCCGGGTCGCTCACCCCCCAGGGCATCACCCCCCGCCCGCCGATCGCCCTCGGTTCAATCGGCGGCATCTGCCCCGGCAGGTGATTGCGCCCGAGGTTCGGTGGCCGGCTCAACGGGTCCGTTACCCCCTACATCGGCATCCGACTCGTCTTCCAATAAGGGAAGCTTCTCCGGATTCATTTTTCGGACCAGTTCTTCCATCTCCTTGCCCGGCTTGAACGTCACCACGTTCTTCGACGGGACGTAGACTTTATCCCCCGTCCGGGGGTTGCGCGCCTTGCGGGGCGCGCGCCGCTTGACCTCGAAGACGCCGAAATTGCGCAACTCGATCCGCCCCTCGGATACCAATGTGTGGATAATGGCATCCAAGGTGCGCTGCACGATATCCTTGGTCTTGAGCTGGGTCAGACCGATGTCCTCGGAGATCTTCTTGACGATCTCTTTCTTGGTCACGATGGCGGTCTCCATGCGTGGGGGCCGGTCCGTTCCATTCAGCGATTGGCTCAACTGTATTGGTGGCTTGGAGTAGTGTCAAGACAAAAACGTCGAGGAACGGACGTTATTCCATGATTAATGGTAATGAACCGTCGAGACGTGAGGGCGCGTGGGGATCGGCGGGGGGCGGAGCGAACCGGCCCTCGGCCTGCGCCCGGAGCAAGTGAACGTGGAGCGGGGCGTAGCCCCAAGGTAAGCCAAGGTCGTCGGCCAGTCGCTTGAGCCGGGCGAGGAACATCTCGCTCAGCTCGGGGGCACGGTCCTGATAGGCCGGGTCGCAGAAGTAGACCCGGCATCCCAGCGGTCGGGCCTCGCGCGCGGTGCATCGGCCCCGCAGGTCCTGCCACGGGCAGGTCTCCCCCCGGTCGAGCGGCCGCGCCGGCGGCGGGGCATCGGCCAGCAGCAGCATCGCCTCGGGCGCCGACAGGAACAGAACATGATCATATTCAACGAACCGGCAGCACCGGCCGCTCAACTGGCAGACCGGGCCGAGGCGGGCGACCTCGGCGTCGAGCGCCGCGTAGAGGGCGCGGAGGGGCTCGCGAAACCGCGCGGGGTCGAGTCGCCCGGTTTCATTGGGGGGGGGAGTCATTGGGTGTGCACCCGCGCGGCGGTCGCGCGGATCTCCTCCATGCTGAACCATTGGCCTTGGCCCGACCCGGGACAGGCCCCTCGCACGCGCCACCAGTCCTCGGGGGTCGCGATGTTCTCGGGCCAGAACGGCCAGGTCTGGCACTGGACCGGCCGCGCGGGGTAGACCGTGCAGCCAGCCCGCCGGTCCCAGAAGACGCAGTCGCCCCCTGGTTTCTCGATCAGGCTGTAGCGGTCGCGGACGAGGCGGACATAGCGTCGCGTGAATCGATCGCCCGCCTCGCCCCGGAACGCGGCGAGGCGGGCGATCTCCTCGGCGCCGACCCAGACGTAGCCGGGCGCACCGGTACAGCAGGCGCCGCAGCGGGTACATTCGAACGGCAGGCCATCACGATACCAGGGCGAATCGGACTCGGTTCGGTTCATCATGCGATCCCAAAATTCGGCCTTCTGGCCGGGGCTCGACCTCGGGCCAGTCTAGCAAGTCCACCGCCGCGCGGCAACCCGACTCGGCTCCAAGTCGATGAAGATTCGAGAGTTGTGGGACCAGGATGGCCGATTGCGGGGGCCGGGTCGTGCCGCGCCCGCCTCCGGGCACGATCCGGCTCCTTGCTTGTCGTGCCGCGTCGGGGCGACTTATGATGGGCATGTGAAGCCCGGATGGTTCGGTCGCGGAGGTGTCGTCATGGCCGGCGCGGTGGAGCGTGTCACGCTGACCCATCTCCAGATCCCGCTGAAGGAGCCGCTGCGGGTCTCGGGGGGGGAGGTTGCCATCAAGGATGCGATCCTGGTGGCCGTCGAGACAGGCCACGGGATCGGCCTGGGCGAGTGCTCGCCGATGACCGCCGGGCTCGTCGACCCGTGCGACATGCCCGAGCGCTGCTGGGACGACCTGGCGCTGCGGATCGCGCCCGACCTGATCGGATGGGCCTTCGGGGCGGTCGAGGAGATTGCCGAGCGGGCCGAGGCCTGGGCCGGGTGCAGCCGTTTCGCGGTCGCGGGGGCCGAGACCGCCTGTTGGGACCTGCTCGGCCAGGCACGGCACGCGACGATCGCCGAGTTGCTCGGGGCGTCGCTCGACCAACTGGACCGGGGGGTCGAGTCGGGCCTGTCGCTGGGGCTGTATCCGACGATCGTCGAGCTGCTCCGGGCGATCGAGGCCCATATGGACGAGGGCTATCGGCGGGTCAAGATCCGGGTCCGTCCCGGGCAGGACGTCGAGCTCGTCCGTGCCGTCCGTCAGCACTTCGGCGAGGAGCTGCCGCTGATGGTCGACGCCAACGGCGCCTACACGTCGGCAGACCTCGACGTCTTCCGAGAGCTGGACGGTTTCGACCTGCTGATGTTCGAGCAGCCGATGGCGGCCGACGACCTCGACGGCCTGATCGCGTTGCAGAAGGCGGTGGCCACGCCGGTCTGCCTCGACGAAACCGTGGGGCGGCCCGACAAGACCGCCGAGGCGATCCGCCTCGGCGCCTGCAGGATCGTCAACCTCAAGCTCCAGCGCCTCGGCGGGTTCGGCCCCGCGCTGGCGTTGCACGACCTCTGCTACCGGCACGGAGTGGCCTGCTGGGTGGGCTCGATGCCCGAGTTAGGCGTCGGCCAGGCCCAAGGGATCCACCTGGCGGCGCTGGGCAACTGCAAGTATCCCAGCGACCTCCAGCCCAGCGCGCGCTGGTTCGTCGACGACATCGTCGTCCCCCTGATCGAGCACGCGATCCCCGGCCTGCTGAGGATCCCGACCCGCCCCGGCCTGGGCTACCTGATCGACCCCGCGAAGGTCCGCCGCTATCAGGTCCGCCACCTCGAGGTCACGGCGCCACGGGGATGAGACGACCTCAGCCGCCGATCGCGTGCATGAGCCGCGCGGGCTTGATGAACCGGGCGGTGTTGATCTCGTGCCCCTCCCACTTGCCCGCGACGCACTCGCGCAACGCCCGGGCGATCTCGGCGTCGCCGGCACCGCCTCGGAGCAGGCCGCGGACGTCGGTCTCCTCGAGGGCGAAGAGGCAGTTGCGGAGCTTGCCCTCGGCGGTCAGGCGGATCCGGTTGCAGCTCATGCAG
>JAFANO010000566.1 GCA_019232645.1 Planctomycetaceae bacterium
CGGGGCTTACACTGTCTCCCTGAGCGTTTAGGCTCTCCAGCCTGCCCGGCGGCGAGCATTCGAAGACCTTCGTCTCTGCGGTTGAGCGCGTGGCCTTGATCCTTCGTCGGCCTCATCCGGAAGCGATAGACCTTGCGATGCTTGGCCACGGATCACACTCGTCTCTGGTTTTCGATATATCGCTTGATGACCGCCAGGGGTGCCCCGCCCACCGTCAGGACCGCAGAGGAGTTCGTCCACAAGGTCGGGAGTCGGCTCCTGAGCCAAGGGAACTCTTGGCGCAGGAGTCGGGAGGAACGCCCCTTGGTCAGTTTGACGAAGCGGTGGATGCTGAACTGGGGATCGACCTCCACCAGCAAGTGGACGTGGTCGGGCATCACCTCCAGCTCGATGACCTCGGATCGCGTCTCCTCGGCGACCCCGCGAACGATCGTCTTGAGACGTTCGTCCACGCCGTCTACCAGCACGGGACGCCGGTATTTCGGGCACCAGATGACGTGGTACTTGCAGGAATAGACGACGTTGTGATTGCTCTTAAGGTCCATGTTCCGGATTATACCGGAACGACCAATATAACACAAGGGCGCGTCCTGAATCTACGTACAACGACACGCCTTATATCCCCACGGCTCAAGCCGGGGGCTCTACGGCTAATTTTGGTAGGGGAAGTTCTCGTCGAGGGGGCTGGCGGCAAGTTCCTGGAGGAAGCCGGCGAGCCGCTCGACGACGATCTTGGTCAGTGCCTCGCCCTTGGTGGCGGTGGCGGGCCGCGGGTCGCCTGCGCCGGAATTCGTCGTCAGGAGATGCCACGGGCGGGTGATCTCGACCCAGCCCCGGTTGACGGCCTCGAACCGCGTGGAGGCCATGGTGCCGGGGTCGGCCTGATCCATCGCGACCAGCCCGGGGAAGTGCGCCAGGCCCATGCTCGTCTCCATCTCGCCCGCGTGGTCGCCGGCATCTTCAAAGAGCGTCTTGTACTGGTCCGACGCCATTTTGTACCAGTTGCACAGGAACAAGTGGACCGGTGTGGACCGGTGCAGCTCGCGGAGGACCCATTTCAGGTCATTGCCGCCGTGTCCGTTCAGGAGGACGCACTTGAGGATGCCGTGCGTCGCGAGCGAGTCGACCAGGTCGGTGATCACCTGCGCGACGGTGCTGGGGTTGAGGTTGAGGGCCAGCCGGAAGCGCATCTGATTGGTCTCGGTGCCGTAGGGCAGCGTGGGCAGCAGGAGCACGCGCGCCCCGCGTCCGTATGCGACCTCGCAGGCGCTCCCGGCGATCGCCTCGACCTGGAAGGTGTCGGTGGCGTAGGGCAGGTGGAGGTTGTGCGGCTCCGTCGCCCCCAGAGGCAGCACGGCCACCTCGAACGGCGGTTGCGACTTGACGGTCCCGTAATTCAGCTCGGCGAGCAGCCAGGGGCGCATCGTTTCTCGCGGCCGAGGGGGTGGCGACCGGACGGGCGGGGGGACCGCGACGTGCATCGCGGCGGCCTCGAGCTGCCCGGTCCTTGCTCCTCGGTCCTCTCCAGGGCCATTGCGATCGGCGTGGTCGGTCCGGTACGATCGGTTCGTGCGGTCACGACGACCACTGCTCCCATGAAACCGTGGATCGGCCGTCCGATGCAAGCCTTTGAGTCCGCGAATGGTTGTTTCGATCAGGCGGCGGAGGCGCTGGTCGTCTTGACCGACAACATGCGCACGCTGATGATCACCCCCGACTGCGAGTTGTGGGTCGAGGTCATGAGCGAGAGGGATTCGGACGAGATCGGCAATTTCCTCGGCGACCTCGTCCAGCACGACAACGCGCGAGGTCCATTCAAAGGGGGCCTTCGCTCTCACCCGCATGTCGATGGGATGCCACCTCCAACATCGGTCGCCAGCGATCGGCCCTCGACGTGCCCACCACCCCCATGAACCCCCAAGAAACCTACGAGAATCCCCTGATCTCCCGTTACGCCAGCCGGGAGATGGCCCGGCTCTGGTCGTCGCAGCGGAAGTTCTCGACCTGGCGGCGGCTCTGGGTCGCGCTGGCCGAGGCGGAGCGCGTGCTCGGGCTGAACATCTCCGAGGCCCAGGTCGCCGCGCTCCGCGCCCAGGTCGACGCGATCGACTTCGATGCGGCGCGCGCCCACGAGCGGCGCCTCCGCCACGACGTGATGGCCCACGTCCACACCTTCGGCGACGCCGCGCCCGAGGCCCGGCCGATCATCCACCTGGGCGCGACCAGTTGCTTCGTCACCGACAACACCGACCTGATCTTGATCCGCGAGGCGCTCGGACTGGTCCGCGACCGGATCGTCGGCGCGATCGACGCCCTGGCCGACTTCGCCGACCGCTGGAAGGACCTCCCCTGCCTCGGCTACACCCACTTCCAGCCCGCGCAGCTGGTCACGGTCGGCAAGCGGGCGACCCTCTGGTGCCACGACCTGACCCTCGACCTCCGCGAAGTCGAGTACCGGCTGAAAAACCTCAAGTTCCTGGGCGTCAAGGGGACCACCGGCACCCAGGCCAGCTTCCTGGCGCTGTTCGAGGGGGACCACGCCAAGGTCGAGGCGCTCGACCGCATGGTCGCCGCGGCATTCAACGTCGACGGAACCTATCCGGTCTCGGGCCAGACGTACTCGCGCAAGGTCGATTCCCAGGTGCTCGCCTGCCTCTCCGGCGTCGCCGAGACGGCGCATCGCTTCGGGTCGGACCTGAGGCTGTTGGCGCACGAGCGTGAGGTCGAGGAGCCGTTCGAGGCCGAGCAGGTCGGCTCCTCGGCCATGGCCTACAAGCGGAACCCGATGCGAGCCGAGCGGATCTGCTCGATCGCCAGGTTCGCGATGGGCCTGGCCCCCGTCGCCGCCCAGACCGCCGCGACCCAGTGGCTGGAACGGACCCTCGACGACAGCGCGGTCCGGCGGCTCGTCCTGCCGCAGGGATTCCTGGCCGTCGACGCGATCCTGGTCCTCTATTTGAACGTGGTCCCCGGCCTGGTCGTGCATCCCGCGATGATCGCTCGCCACGTCGCCGAGGAGCTCCCCTTCATGGCCACGGAGAACCTCCTCATGGCGGCGGTCCAGGCCGGCGGCGATCGCCAAGACCTGCACGAGCGGATCCGGGCCCACGCGCTGGCCGCCGCCGAGCGGCTGAAGCAGGGGGCCGGCCACAACGACCTGATCGAACGCCTCCGCGACGACCCGGCCTTCCCGCCGGTCGAGTATTCCCAGATCCTGGACCCGAGGCGATTCATCGGCCGAGCCCCCGATCAGGTCGTCGATTTCATCGAGGACGTGGTCAAGCCGATCCGAGACGCCCATCCCAACCTCCTCCGACAACGGGGCGAGCTCTCCGTCTAGGCCCCGGGCCGGTCGGCGACGTCGAGCCCTGGAAATTCTTAAATGTCAAAAGCAAACAGTTGAAAGAATGAACATCATAAGGCGTCGCGGGACTCATTGACTTCGAGCCATGAATTCGGTCAAACTCATTGCCTTGATGCGATCGAAGCCGGATTCCGGGGGAGGACCT
>JAFANO010000713.1 GCA_019232645.1 Planctomycetaceae bacterium
GAGGGGCGTGGGCTTCCCCTCGAAGACACGGGCGACGTAGAGGCCGACCGGCCTGGCCAGGGCGAGGACGGCCCCGAGGAAGACCGCATATTCGAGCCAGCGCATGGCGTTTCGCTCCGGGGGCACCGGTCAACGGGCCGAGGCCGGGGGAGGTGGGGCAGCCCGGTCGAGGGCGAGGTTGAGCGGGAGCACGGCCACCCGCGGCGCGCCGAGGAGGCCGAACTGCCGGCCGCGGGTATGTTTGGCGACGAGGCGGCGGACCTCTGCCTCGCTGAGGCGGCGGGCCCGGGCCACGCGCGGGACTTGCAAGGCCGCGTTGGCCGGGCTGATGTGCGGGTCCAGACCGCTCCCCGACCGCGTCACGGCGTCCATTGGGACGGTGGCGCCCGGCGCGAGCCCGTTGCGGGCGCGGTATCCCTCGGCCAGCTCCCCCACCCCGGCGAACGACTCGTCGGCGTCGCGGGTCGCGGGGTCGTCCTTCGAGCCGTCGCGGAGCTTCGGGTTGGCCGTGCCGAGGTTGGTGCCGCCGGAGGCCGCCGCGTCGTAGCCGCGGCCGGCCGCCGAGGGGCGCGGGTGGAAGTAGCCCGGCACGGTGAAGTCCTGGCCGATCAGCTCGGAGCCGACGACCACCCCATCCCGGACGATGAGGCTCCCGTCTGCCTGTCGCGGGAAGAGCGGGCGGGCCAGGGCGGCCAGCGCGAAGGGGAAGGCGACGCCGGTCAGGAGGGTCAGCAGGGGGACGCTGAGAAGTACCGGACGGAGTTGCCCAAGCATCGTGGCGAAGGGTTGGGGGCTCGGTGAATCCTCGTCCTGTTCGCGGTCAGCCGTCGGTCCGTTTGGGTCGATCATGGGCGACGTCCTCGATCGGGTGACCCTCTTCGGGTGGAATCGGATCGCGGTAGAGGGTGCCGATGCGATGACGCCGTGTGGCCAGCTTCAGCAGCAACTCGGCCCGTAGCGTCGCCGTCATGAGCCAGCACCTCTCCCGAAAGGCTGCTGAGCAGGTGGCGTGCCGCTCGCAACTTCACTTCTATAATTGCTCATTTCTAATTGTATTATAATAATGCTCATCAAGGACTTACGACCACGAGAAGATTGCAGTCAGGCGGGTTGCATCCGATTCAGACGTCCACGATCATCACGTCCATGCCCTCGGACTGCCGCAGCAATCGCTCGAGGATCGACTCGCCCAGGAGGCGGCGATACCAGGGCTGATTGCTCTTGCCCATGACGACGACCTTGATGCCGTACTCGCGCGCGAAAGCAGCGATCGTGCTGGCCACGTCCGGGCCGCGGAAGGTCATCGGGATGCCGCCGAGCTGCTGCGCCAGCTCGAGGTTCTTGCCCACGACCCGCTGGGTGGCGGCGTCGATCCGGGTCAGGTCCTCGGCCGGGGTCTGGATGTAGACGGCGTACCACGGCGCGTTGAGCCGGTCGGCCAGCCGGGCCGCCTTGCGGAGCAAGGCCGGGGCGTTGGGGCCGAGGCTCGACAGGCCCACCATCACCCGCTCGGTCGCCGACGCCGGCGCCTGGTCGGCCTCGGCGCGGCGGTTGCGGCGGTCGATCAGGTGGGCTACCTCCGTCAGTGTGATCTCACGGAGACGGGTCAGGTTCGCCGGGATGAAGAAGTTCTCCAGCGCCCGTTCAGCGCGCTCGGGCGGGTAGACCTTGCCGGCCTTGAGCCGCTCCAAGAGATCCTCGGCCGAAATGTCGATGTTGACGATCTGATCGGCCTCGGCCAGGACGCTGTCGGGCAGCCGCTCTTTGACCTTCACCCCGGTGGCGCGCTCGACCTCGTCATAGAGGCTCTCCAGGTGCTGGACGTTGACCGTCGTGATCACGTGGATGCCGGCACGGAGCAGGTCCTCGACGTCCTTATAGCGCTTGGGATGGTGGCTACCCGGGGCGTTGGTGTGCGCCAGCTCGTCCACCAGGCAGACGGCGGGCCGTCGGGCCAGGATCGCGTCGAGGTCCATCTCGCGGAGGGTGACGCCGCGGTATTCGATCAACTTGGGCGGGATCACCTCGAGGTCGCCGATCTGCTCGGCGGTCTCGGCGCGGCCGTGGGTCTCGACGAATCCGATGGCCACGTCGAGGCCCTGCTGCTTCAGCCGGTGCCCCTCGCGGAGCATGGCGTAGGTCTTGCCGACGCCCGCCGCGGAGCCGAGGTAGACCTTGAGCCGGCCCCGCTCCTGGCGGCGGATCAGGGTGAGGAACTGCTCGGGGCTCGGTCGGGCCTGTTCAACGGCCATGGCGCGCGTCTCCCGATGGAGATCGACCCTCCGGGGATCCCCTCGCGACGCGACGACCCGTCGCGAAGGGCCGAACGGGACCGGATTCAGCCGCGAGGGCGACGGGCAGTCGGGGCGGAAGCCGGCCCGGATCCGGGCTGCGCCTCCCGCGCCTTGAGGGCCTCCCGCGCCTCCTCGACCTCGACCCGGAGCGACTGGAGGACGTCGGCGGCGGCCTTGACCCGCCCATCGAGACCGCTCACGGCCTCGACCAGCGGGGCGACTTGACGCGCGTCCTCGGCGAGCCCGGCAACTCGATCTTCCAGGCCCCTCAGCTCGGCCTGGGTCCTGTCGCGGCCGGCCTGGTCCTGATCGACCGCCTCGGCCTGCGTCCTGAGCCGCTCCTGGAGTTGCTTGACCCGTTCCGAGACCTCCCCGATCCGCGACCTCAGCGTCGCGACGTCGCTGGCCAGGTCGGTCGGTGTGGGCCCGGGGGCTCCAGCCGGCCGGCCATCTGCGGCGTCGGCGGCCGTGAACGCCTCGGGCTTCTCCTCGTCCAGCGCGAGGTTCAGGCGGAGCACGTTGACCCGCGCCGGGGCGCCGATGATCGCCCCGGAGTGCTCAATCATGCGGTCGATCAGGGCGCGCACCTGCCGGACCGGCATCTTGCGGGCGGCGGCCACCCGCCCCGCCTGGTAGTGGGCCGACTCGGGGCTGATGTGCGGGTCCAGGCCGCAGCCCGAGGCCGTCACCAGCTCGGCCGGTACCGGATTCTCTGGCGTCGCCTTCAGGGCCTCGGCCCGCTCCTTGATCTTGGCGCGCAGGTCGGGGTTCTTGGTCCCCAGGTTCGAGCCGCTGGCGGCCGCGGCATTGTAGTCGACCGCGGAGGGGCGAGGGTGGAAATACGCGTCGGAGGCGAACGGCTGGGCGATCAGCTCCGAGCCGATCACCGACCGGTCGCGGCCGTAGACCAGGCTGCCTTCGGCCTGCCTGGGGAAGAGGAGCCAGCCCAGGCCCCAGGCCGCCGCCGGGTAGGCGACGGCGCATAGGACGAAGGTCACGACGCACGCGGCCAGGGCGTGCACGGTCTCGCGGATCATTGGAAGTCTTCCTCCTCGATCGAGGGTTGGTGTCCGGGGACGCTCAGGCCATGCCGACCAGGGCCAGGAGCGGGTCGAGCAGCAGGTCGATCAGCTTGATGCCGATGAACGGGGCGATCACGCCGCCGACGCCGTAGTAGAGCAGGTTGCGCCGAAGCAAGGCGCCGGCGCCGACCGGCCGGTACGTGACCCCCTTGAGCGCGATCGGGATCAGGAGCGGGATGATGACCGCGTTGAAGATCACCGCCGACAGGATGGCCGAGTACGCTCCCCCCTTCGTCGCCAGGCCCATCAGGTCGAGCACCCGCAGTTGCGGCAGGGTCACGATGAACATCGCCGGGATCACGGCGAAGTACTTGGCCAGGTCGTTGGCGATCGAGAAGGTCGTCAGGGCGCCGCGGGTCATCAGGAGCTGCTT
>JAFANO010000100.1 GCA_019232645.1 Planctomycetaceae bacterium
GGAAGGATCCCGGAAAAACTGGCGTTGCAACGACCGTAAGACACCGCCGAGATGACGGATTCGAGATGACGGATTCGAGATGGCGGATTCGAGATTTCGGATTCGAATCCGCCATCTCGAATCCGTAATCCCGGATTTGAAATCATGAAATAATTTTCTAAATATCGATATCTTTGGCGGTATACGCCTCGGTCATGATGAACTTGAAGCGGGCCTCGGGCTCCTTGCCCATCAGGTCGGTTACGGTCCGCTCGGTGTAGACCCGGTCGCCGTCGGGGATGACGACGCGGAGGAGCCGTCGCCGCGCGGGGTCGAGGGTGGTCTCGTAGAGCAACGGGGCGGGCATCTCGCCCAGGCCCTTGAAGCGGGTGATGTTCGGCTTGGAGTTCTTGGGCAGCTTGGCCAGGATCCGGTCGCGGGTCGCGTCGTCGGCCGCCCAGTGGGTCTCCTTGCCCCAGACGATCTTGTAGAGGGGCGGGCAGGCGAGGAAGACGCGGCCGTCGTTCAGGAGGCCGGGGACGTGGCGGTAGAAGAAGGTCAGCAGGAGGGTGGCGATGTGATGGCCATCGCTGTCGGCGTCGGTCAAGAGGATGATCTTGCCGTAGCGGAGCCGCGCGGGGTCGTAGTGGTCGTCCATGCCGCAGCCGAGGGCGCTGATGATGTCGGTCAGCTCCTTGTTGTCGAGCACCTTGGCCTTGCCCGCCTGCTCGGCGTTGAGGACCTTGCCCTTGAGCGGCAGGATGGCCTGGATGTCGCGGTCGCGCCCCTGCTTGGCCGAGCCGCCGGCCGAGTCCCCCTCGACGATGAACAGCTCGGATTCCTCGGGGTTGGTGCTGTCGCAGTCGTGGAGCTTGCCGGGCAGGTTCAAGCGGTTGCTGATGGCCGTCTTGCGCCGGACCTGAGAGGCGGCGGCGCGGCTCGCCTCGCGGGCCTTGGCCGCCTGGATCACCCGCGCGGCGATCGCGTCGGCGACGCTCTTATTCTTGATCAGGAAGTTCTCCAGGCGCGGGCGGACCATCGACTCGACGAGCGAGCGGACCTCGGGGTTGTTGAGCCGTCCCTTGGTCTGGCCCTGGAACTGCGGCTCGTGGACGCAGACCGACAGGACGGCGGTCAGCCCCTCGAAGATGTCCTCGTTCTTGACCTCGATCCCCTTCTTGATCAGGTCGTGGTCGGTCATGGACCGCCGGACGGCGGCGCGGACGGCCTCGCGCAGCCCCTGCTCGTGGGTGCCGCCGTCGGGGGTCGGGATCGTGTTGACGAACGAGCGGATCACCTCCTCGGTCGACTCGGTCCAGGCCAGCGCGACGTGGCAGCGGAGGCCCTCGCCGCTGTCCTCGCGCTCGAGCACGAAGGGTAGGGCGGCGACCCGCGTGTCGCCCCGCACCTGGTGCACGGCGTCGAGGTAGTCGGCGACGCCCCCCTCGTGGCGGAACTCGATGCTGGTCTTTTCCTTCTGGTCGACGAACTGGATGACCAGCCCCTTGTTGAGGTAGGTCTTGACCTCGAGTCGCTCGGCGATCAGCTTGGGGTCGTACGCGGCGTCGCGGAAGATGTCCGGGTCGGGGGTGAAGGTGACGGTCGTGCCGGTCCCCCGGGCCGGCTCGCCCAGCTCGATCGGCCCCAGCGGCTTGCCCCGACGATAGTGCTGCGTGTAGGTCAAGCCGTCGCGGCGGACCTGCGCGACGAGGCTCGTGCTCAGGGCGTTGACCACGCTGGCGCCGACGCCGTGGAGCCCGCCCGCAACCTTGTACGCGTCGTTGTCGAACTTGCCGCCCGCGTGGAGCGTGGTGAAGATCACCTCGAGGGCGCTCTGGCCGGTCTTGGGGTGGACGTCGACGGGGATCCCCCGGCCGTTGTCGGCGACGGAGACGGTCTTGCCGTCGGCGTCGAGCGTCACGACGATCCGGGTGGCGTGCCCGTTCATGACCTCATCCACGGAGTTATCGACGATCTCCCAGAGCAGGTGGTGCAGCCCGGCCTTATCAATCCCCCCGATATACATGCCGGGCCGGCGTCGGACGGCCTCCAGGCCTTCGAGTACGGTGATCGAGTCGGCGTTGTACGTTCCGGTCGCCATTCGGACCTCTCCTCAATCCGGACGCCGAGAGTTCGGGGGGTCTCGACGCTCATCGGTTCGGTGGGTCGGGCACGCCGAGATCGCGGCAGATATTCCTCGCGGTCCCGAACTTGATCTCATCGTGACGCGGAATCGGGGCCTGCGCGAGAGTAATGGTGTTGATCCAGTGATCGTGTTTCTTGCCATGTTTGTTGAAGAGGCAGCCGTGGCGCCTGAGATGCTTCTCGAGGGCTTGCCTCTTCATCAAAAACGTCTCGGATGATCGAGAGAGAAAAGCTTTGTTGAATCGAGCCCGGACGGATTAAGACGCGTCGTCATCAAAATCCAAAGTACGAGGCATTGGTTCTGGTGACCCGGCGGATGGCGCTTCCACAGACGGGAGTGGCGCCACTTCAGTCGCCGTCATCGGCGATGCTGTGTTATCGGGATTCGCCTCAGTCTCGCGGCTCCGACACCGAGCAATCATGGTGTGTCGGCGTGCCAGCTCAGCACGCCATTGGATTAAAAGCTCTTGCGCATCATATGCATTGATGAATGCCTCTTCGAGCGTCTCTGCTTGAGTGATCAACTCCGGGTCCATCGGCGAGGTTACGTTGTAACCGCCCTCCTCCGCCGGCCAAAGATAGAGCATCAAAGTTCCGTCGCTGACAGTGTAGTGTTTGTCCATGATCGAGATTTCTCCTGAGTCAAGGGGTGCCTATTCGCCAACCTCTTCGACGGGCGGAACTGGCCGGGCCTCGTCGTGGATGACGGCGTCGAGCGAGCCGCGCTGGAGGATGGCGTAGCCCCGGCCGCCCCGACTGGTCACGGGATACTTGGTGGCGCGAATGATCTGGTTGGCGCCCCGGCTGGTGCGGACCGTCAGGCCTTCGCGCATCTTGTTGGCCAGCGCGAAGCCGAGGACGCGATCCTTCGCGTCGAGCTTGATCGCCGTGACGCCCTTGGCCGGGCCGCTGACGATGTTGGCCTCCGTCACCGGGAAGATCAGGACGCGCGCCGAGCGAGTCGCCAGGCAGACGGTCTCGGAACCGTCGGTCGCCTCGACGTTCACGACCAGGTCGTCGGGCACCGACGGGTCGAGCCGGACGACCGAGCGTCCCTTGCGGGTCGAGGGGCTCGCCAGCATCGCCAGCGCGAAGCGCAGGACCTTCCCCCCGGCCGTCAGCGCGATGCCATACGGTGGAGGGGGGAGCGTCGGGTGGGGCCCGCCGCCGTGGTCGGGGCCCTCGCCGTTGCCGTCGCCGTTGACCCGGCCCAGGTCGCCGTCGAGGAGGCCCTGGACCAGCGTCGGCGGGGTCTGGGGTGTGTCGCCGGGTTCGGGCAGGCAGCGCGGGTCGTGGCAAATGACACCGACGATGTGCTCGTTGTCCTCGAAGGCGAACTGCTTCTGGATCGGCTCGCCGTGGCCGGTCGTCATGGCGATGTCGTTGACGCGGAGCGTGTAGGCGATGCCCCGATCGGTGAAGATCGTCAGGGACTGCCTGGCCCGGGCGCGATAGATCCAGCCGACGCGGTCGTCGTCGCGGACCCGGATGCTGGCCACGTCGGTGAACGACTTCTGACGCTTGGCCCAGCCGTCGCGGGTGACGATCACCCAGGCGTCCTCGTCGACGATGTAGTCTTCCTCGCGATACTCGACCGGGGCCGAGGGGCCCTCGATCCTGGTGCGACGGGCATCGCCGTAGGCGCCGGCGATCGCCTTCAGCTCGCCCCGGATGATCTTCCAGCGCGCGGGCTCGTCCTCGAGGAGCCCCTGGACCTCGGCGGCCCGCCGGCGCTTCTGGGCCAGCTCGTCCAGGATGTCCTTGATCTCCAGCTTGCCCAGGCGGTAAAGTTTCGTCTCGAGGATGGCATCGGCCTGCGCCTCGGAGAGCTGGAACCGCGCCATCAGCTTGGGGGCGGCGTCGGCCTTGCCGTCGCTGGCGCGGATGATCCGGATCGCCTCGTCGAGGTTGTTGAAGACGATCGCGAAGCCTTCGAGGAGATGGATCCGCTGGAGCAGGTTCTCCAGCTCGTGCCGCAGCCGTCGGGTCACGACCCCCATGCGGAAGTCGAGGAAGTGCAGGAGGATGCTCTTGAGGTCGAGCCGGGCGGGGACGGCCACCTCGGCCCCCTCGGCCGGCAGCAGGCAGGTCAGGTTGACGTTGAAGTTCGTCTGCAGCGGCGTGTTCTTGAAGAGATAGGCCAGCGCCGCGTCGGCCTTCGAGCCGGGCCGGAGCTCCAGCGCGATCCGGACGTCCTCGGTGCTCAGGTCCTTGACGTTGACCAGCTGCGGCACCTGCCCCTTGCCGATCAGCTCGCCGATCCTCTGCACCAGGGCGTCCTTCTCGATGCCGTAGGGGATCGAGGTGATCAGGACGGTGTTCGCCTTCTCCGGGTCGTCCTCGTACGTGCCCCGGAGCTTGATCGCCCCCTGCCCGGTCGCGTAGACTTGGCGGATCTCGTCGGCGGTGTTCAGGATCACGCCGCCGGTCGGGAAGTCGGGCCCCTGGATGTGCCGCGTCAGCTTCTCCGGCGGCAGGTCGCGGTCGTCCAGCAGCGCGATCAGCGCGTGGCAGACTTCCTTGAGGTTGTGCGGCGGGATATTCGTCGCCATCCCGACGGCGATCCCCGACGCGCCGTTGACCAGCAGGTTCGGGAGCTGCGCGGGCAGGACCTCGGGCTCGTCGGTCGTCGAGGCGTAGTTCGGGCGGAGGTCGACCGTCTTGTCGCGCAGCTCGGTCAGGAGTTCTTGCGCGATCGGGGTCAGCCGGCACTCGGTGTACCGCATCGCGGCGGGCGGGTCGCCGTCGATCGAGCCGAAGTTGCCGTAGCCCTCGATCAGCGGGTGCCGCAGGCTGAACGGCTGGGCCATGCGGACCAGCGCGTCATAGATCGACGCGTCGCCGTGCGGGTGATAGCTCTTCATCACCTCGCCGACGACGGCCGCGCATTTGACGTACCGGCCGTCGGCCGTGATGTGCAGGTCGTGCCACATCGCGTACAAGATGCGGCGCTGCACCGGCTTCAGGCCGTCGCGGACGTCAGGCAGGGCGCGCGACGTGATTACGCTCAGGGCGTAGTTGAGATAGCGCGTCCGGGTCGCCTCGGCCAGCGCGACGTCCTCGATCACCGTCCTGGGCCGCCCGCCCTCCAGGCCCAGCCCGTTGTTCGACCGGCGGTTACGCTTCGTCATCGCTCCGTCTCAGCCTCAAAGCCCCCGAGTCCTCCCGGCCGAGAGCAAACCTCATCCTCGCCAACACAACAATACCAGTTTTCGTCGCGGGGGTGCAATCGTATACTGAACAAAAATTTCGTGGTCGACAGGACGGCCCGCAGGGCGCTTCCTCCCGGACCGAGCGACCGGTCCGGGCGAGGAGTAGGCTGTTGAAAGCACGGGCGCGGCGTGTTATGGTCTTCCCCTGCACATTTTAGGACGATCTGGTGTCAAGGACGTGACCTGGGGCCGCTGGCTTTGGAGTCCTGGTTCATGGCGAAGTACATCGTTGAGTTCATCGGGACCTTTTTCCTCGTGTTCACCGTGGGGATGACGGTCATCGGCGCCGGGGCCGGCGTGATCCCGCCCCTGGCGATCGGCTCGGCGTTGATGGTGATGATCTACGCCGGCGGGCACATCTCGGGCGGACATTACAACCCGGCCGTGACGCTGGCCGTCTGGATCCGGGGGCGTTGCTCGACCGTCGACGCGATCGCCTACTGGGTGGCCCAGGTGCTCGCGGGCCTCGCCGCGGCCTACGTGGTCCTCTACATGAGGAAGCAGCCCACGGTGACGGCGATGAATCCCGACCTCGCCCGCGCGCTGATCGCCGAGGCGCTCTTCACCTTCGCGCTGGCGTACGTGGTGCTCAACGTCGCCACCGCCAAGGGGACCGCCGGCAACTCGAACTACGGCCTGGCGATCGGCTTCACCGTCCTGACCGGGGCCTTCGCCGTCGGCGACATCTCGGGGGGGGCCTTCAATCCGGCCGTCGCGGTCGGCATCACCGCGATGGGGCTCTCGGCGGTGAAGAACATCTGGATCTACCTCGTCGCCGACCTCGCGGGCGGGGCCGCGGCCGGCCTCGTCTTCCGGCTCCTGAATCCCGATGACAAGTGATCGCCGGGATTGTAGACGTCCGGACAAGACAGTCCGGGACGGAGATCTGGGCGAGGCAATCTTTTTGAAGGGGTTTTCGAGTCTCTCGGAGGCTGCTCCGAAAATCATCCCGTCGATCGGGAGAGCGGGGGTTTGTGCGCGCTCCACGCCGAACGACGGGAAGATTTTCGGAGCAGCCTCTAACCCGTGCGATCGGTTGTATGGTGAATCTCGAGATCTTTCAAGAGCTAGCAAGGGTGCGGGCCTTCGAATCAGAGCTGCTCGCGCTCTTCTCACGAGGGAAGTTGAACGGAACGACACACACCTGCATCGGGCAAGAGGCCGTAGCCGTCACAGTCATGGCGGCGCTCGACCGTTCGAAGGACTGCGTATTCTCCAACCACCGCGGCCATGGTCATTTCCTCTGCTACGGTGGGCCGATGGACGGCCTGCTTAGTGAGATTATGGGCAAGGAGGGGGCAGTTTGCGCCGGGCTCGGTGGTAGTCAGCACCTGCACTACCGCAACTACTACAGTAACGGCATCCAAGGTGGCATCGCACCCGTGACGGCCGGGATCGCCTTCGCCGAAAAGATTAAGGGAACTGGCGCCATCGCGTGTTGCTTCCTCGGCGACGGCACGCTCGGTGAGGGGGCCGTCTACGAGACCCTGAACATCGCCTCGCTCTGGGACTTGCCCGTCCTCATCGTGGTCGAGCACAACCACTGGGCACAGTCGACACCCACGGACACGACGATCGCGGGCACGATCGAGGGCCGCGCGCGGGCGTTCGGGATCGAGGTCTCGACGATCAAGATCCGTGACATCGGCGAGGCCGTCGCCCACTTGCGCGGCGTCGTCGCCGACATCCGCCGCTCGAACCACCCCTATGTGCAGGTGTTCGACACCTTCCGTCTCGCGGCACACAGTAAGGGGGACGATGACCGCCCCCCCGACGAGCTCGCGCGCAAGCGGCTTGAGGACCCGTACGAGCTGCTACGTCGGGAGTTGGGCCCGGTGGCGGAGTCCTTCGAAGCCCGGGCGCGTGATGAGATCCTCCGGCTCGTCGACGCGGTCGGCTCGCGCCCGGACCTTGCCCCGTGCGACGAGGTCGTCGCGGTCTGCGCGGCGCTCGTGCCCGCCGCCGAGGCCCGTGAATCTGTGCTCGCGAAGCCCGAGCAATCGGGGCGGCATCAGGTCGCCGAGCTGAACGCGGGCCTGCACGACCTGATGGCCGAGGACGAGCGCATCTATCTGATCGGTGAGGACGTGATCGACCCTTACGGCGGGGCGTTCAAGGTCAGCAAAGGGTTGTCCACGCGATTCCCGGGCCGGGTCCGCAGCACGCCCATTTCCGAGGCGCTGTTGGCGGGCATGGGCATCGGCATGGCGATGCGTGGCCTGAGGCCTGTGGTCGAGATCATGTTTGGCGACTTCCTGGGCCTCTGCTATGACCAGATCCTGAACAACGCGAGCAAGTTCCCTTACATGTTCGGCGACGGGGTCGAGGTGCCGCTCTGCCTCCGCACGCCGATGGGCGGGCGCCGCGGCTACGGGCCCACCCACAGCCAGGCGCTGGAGAAGCTCTTCCTCGGCATCCCGGGGGTTTCGGTCGTCTGCCTCAGCGTCCGCCACGACCCCCGTGCGCTGCTCCGCCGCGCCATCCTCGGGGATCCGCGACCGACGCTCCTCATCGAAACGAAGGTCGATTACGGCCGGAAGCTAGGCCGCCCGCTGCCCCCGGGCTATCGCATCGAGGAGGTCGACCCGGGCTCCCTTTATCCGTCGATCAGAATAATACCCCGGGACGGACGGGCGGATCTCACGCTGGTTACCTATGGCGGCATGTTGCCCGAGGTGGAGGTAGCCCTGACCCGTCTCCAGCTCGTGCACGAACTCCAGGCCGAACTCCTCGTGGTCACCGACATCTCCTCGCCCCCGTGGGCCATGATCGAGGAGTCCGTGGGACAGACCGGACTTCTGCTCACGGCGGAGGAGGGGACCGGGTCCGCTGGCTTCGGTAGCATGGTCTGCGGCCAGGTCGCCGAGGACCTCGACGGGGCGCGAGTGCGCTGCCGACGCCTTGCGGCGCCGGACCGCCCCATCCCCGCGAGCAAGCAACTCGAGAGGGCCCATCTGCCCGTGGCCGAGGACGTGGAACGGTCGGCCCTTCAACTCTGTATCGGGGGCCTGTGATGGCCGGACAGGAGGAGTTCTCGCGGGTCGTTGTACCCCACGAGATCGTTAACGACGCGGAAGTCACGGTCGTCCGACTGCTCGCACGCGCGGGTGCCCCGGTGAGGCGCGGGCAGGCCGTCGCCGAGATCGAGACCTCGAAATCGGTGATCGAGGTCATGGCGCCGGTCGACGGCTACTTCTTCCCGCTCGTCGAGGGCGGCAAGAGGCTCGTGATCGGCGCAACCCTCGGGGTGGTGAGTCCTGACACCCGGTTCGACCCGGGCTCGCTCGCAGCACCGCGGCCGGACCCGGCCGTGGGGTCGGCGGCGATCACCGAGCCGGCGCGCCGGCTCATCGCGCAGCACTGCCTCGATCCCTCGTTGTTTGCCGGCCTCGAGCTCGTCCGGAAGGCGGACGTCGAGGCGTACCTGGACGGACGGGCTGGTGCGGGCGCCGGGCTTGACCAGGGAGCAGAGGCACCCCTCTTCGTGCACCAGGGCTTCGCCCCGGACCGCACGACCGGGGCCAAGACGGACGTGTTGATCCTCGGCGCGCGGGGGCACGGTGCGGTGATCATCGACATCTTGCATCGTGACCCCGCGGTCCACCTCCTCGGGCTCGCCGACGCCAACCCGGCGCGGCTCGGGTCCGAGGTCGCGGGGGGTTACAAGGTCATCGCCCTCCAGTCCGAGGTGCTCGACCGCTTCGATCCGACGCGGGTGGCCCTATTCATCGCCGTCGGGGACAATCGGGTGCGCCTCGAGGTGGCCGAGACCTTCGCGGCGGTGGGCTACCGGTTCGTCAACGCGATCGACCCCACGGCCAAGGTGGCCCTCGGGGTCCGACTTGGGACGGGCGTCGCCATCATGCCCCAGGCGGTCGTGGGCGCCCGGGCGTCGATCGGCGACCACGCTATTATCAACACAAATTCATCTATAGATCATGATTGCGTCGTGGGGCGCGCCGCGCACATCGCGCCCGGGGCAACGCTCGGCGGCACCGTCCGCGTCGGCGAGCGCACCCTCGTGGGAATCGGTTGCGCGATCAACAAAGGGATCGGGATCGGCCGGGACGTCTCGATCGCCTCGGGCTTCACGCTCTACCGCAACGTCACCGATGGACAGACCCTGACCCCGAAACTCGGGAGACTCTGGTGGTGATCTCCCATGGCCGCCATCGGGGCGTAACGG
>JAFANO010000148.1 GCA_019232645.1 Planctomycetaceae bacterium
TGCGGCGCGTGTTGAAGCCGGGCGGGAGGTGGATCATCCATACCCCTAACGGCGAGTCCCCCTTCCATTCGAGGATTCGCTACGGGGATTTTACGCACGAGCTCAGCTTCACGAGGACATCGATCGGTCAATTGTTGCATTCCTCGGGTTTCTCGGAGGTCTATTGTTTCGAGGACTCCCTGCTCCCCCACGGATTGAAGAGCGCGATCCGCTGGGCGCTCTGGAAACTGATCCGTTCGGGATTGCGGCTCTATCTCGCCGCGGAGACGGGGGTAACCAATGGTGTATTCACCCAGAACTTCCTGGTCGTCACGTTCAAATAATACAAGATATAATATTTATAGATTGCCGGAGGCTCGGGGCGCGAGACGGAGCTAAGCCTTAAACAAGCGAGGTCTGGGCCTTGGATTCGGCGTAAGCCACGCTGCTCACAAATACGGACGACGATCGTAGGGGATGTCTCTCCCCATGTCTTCACGAGCTAATTCTTCCCATCATCACCTTCCCTCTGCCGTGTGGCTCAAGGCGCCGCGGTGGACCGGGACATCCCCATCCCGGCTTCACAGTCGGCGGGCCTCAGCAGCGCAGCGCCTGGATCACCCGCAGGAACACCCCTTGCCTTTCGTTCCACGACAACAGCCGGTAGATCAGCCGACGCCCGCCCCGGATGATCTGGCACGGCATCAGAATGATCGTGTTGACAAACCTCTTGAACTCCATCCGCAGCAGCCCGCGCTTCTGAGCGCGATGCGCTCCCCGGTGCCGAGGGTGCTCGGGGACCGACAGCGCGAACCACGCCTTCAGGCTCCAGGCCAGGCCCGTCATCACCAGATACGCCCAGTTGCTCACCAGGTTGTCCACCGCCGCCCGCAGCGCGTGCACGCCCCCCTTGAGCTGCGCGATCAGGTCCTCCTGGTCGCAGCGGTCATTGGCCTTGAAGACCAACTCCCGGCGGGTCCTCTCGCGGTCGTTGGTCAGGTAGAACCGAGAGCGGATCTCATCGAACAGCCGGGCCTGGCCCTTCTCCACGGCGATCGTCTGGCGAACGATGAGCAACCGGTACGATTCCTGGCAGGCCGTCGGCCGGTAGCTCACCTCGGCCACGTCTTCGCGGATCCGGGTCAACGTCTCGAAGCCCCGTTCGCGGACGATCCGATCCTTGACGCGTTCGGGACGCCGTCGCGGCTTCCCGTGGGCCACGTACGGCGACGGCCGCTGCAGTTCGATCCAGCCCGAGGCCGGCAGGTCCTCGGCGAGGGCCTTGAGATTGGGCATGGCGTCGATCCCGAAGAGGAACAACACGCCTTCGGCATCCCAGGCGTCGAGTCGCGTCGTCTGGGTGAAGTCGGTGTCACCCCGCAGGTAGATGTGGCGGAAGCCGGCCTGGCGGCAGAGCAGGATGGTCAGGTCGAGTTGCTCGGCGGCCCCCTCGTGCGACGGGCGGTTGCCGGGGCGGTTGACGATACTGAGCACCTCGCCGGTGTTGGCCAGGGAGATGATCAAGGGATGGTAGCCCCAGGTGCCGTCGTAAGCGATGTCGACGCCCTGCTTGCAGCTCGCGCCGGTAGCCACCAGGGTGCCGTCCACGTCGAGGATGGCTTCGTCGAAGAAGTCCGCCGGTTGCTGCCGCCAGACCTTGAGCCGGGTCTGATCGAAGACGTCCTGGAGGGCCTCGACATCCTCGGGGGTGAAGCGACGGCAGAAGTCGCCCGCGGTGGTGGGGTCGGGGATGCGGTCGGCGCCCAGGGCGTCGAGGAAGACGACGTCATTGCGCCGCAGCTCGATGTCGTCGAGGCAGGTGCCGTTGCAGAGGGCGTTATAGGCGAAGTTCAGGACGTGGTCGCTCTCGTGGTCGGGCAGATGGATCTTGAGCAGGTGGAGCCGGTCGTCGATGGCCTCGGCGAGGCCGAGCTTGCGGACGAGGAGTTGGATGGCGCCGATGCCGCCGCAGGGGATGGCCCGGGTCTTGGAGGCGACATCGTAGTGGATGTTGGAGGCGGTGAAGACTGGGTCGGGCGTTGGCGCGGTGACCGGACGGTCGAGTCGGCGGCGGATTTTGCGCTTGCCAGCGGCGTGGTGGCGGTGTGGAATCGGTTTCACTCGAAATCTCCTCGGGGTTGGGCCACGGGATCTGTGTGCGCTGATCCAATGTGCCGCAAACACCGGGAGATTTCGAGTTTCCCGTCACCACTCACGCGATTCCAGCCTCGGACCACGCTTGGTTAAGGACTAGTTCTACTGTCTGGGCTCGGTTGAACGAACGCAAGCCTTTTTGATTCAATACTTTCCAGAGGCCGATCACCCGATGGAAGGAGCGTCCCA
>JAFANO010000149.1 GCA_019232645.1 Planctomycetaceae bacterium
TCGCGACAAATCGCGGCTGGTCAAGATGTTCCTGACGGGCACGCCCGACCGTCCGGTCCGCATGCTCGACTGCGGCTGCGGCAACGCCTACTTCTCCCACCAGGCCGTGCTCCGTGGTGCCGAGTGCCTGGGGATCACCATCCACGAGTGGGAGAAAGAGAACTGCGAGGCGATGCGCGACTACCTGGGCATCCCCGAGTCGCGCATGGAGTTCCGCGTGGCCCGGCTCGACGAGCTGGCGCGTGACCCCTCGGTCCGGGGCCGCTTCGACCAGGTCCTGCTGCTCGACGTGATCGAGCACATCATGGATGCGCACCAGACGTTCCGGCAGATCCACGGCCTGCTCGACGAGGACGGCTTCGTCTACATCACGACGCCCGACCGCGACTGGCAGGCGCACACCTCGAAGATCCGGGTCACCCGGGTCGAGGACGGCTGGCACGTCCGCAACGGCTATACGTTCGAGCAGCTCGAGGCGGTCCTCGACGCCTGCGGCTTCGAACCGATCGACCGCCTCCGGTTCGGCTCCCTCGGCTCGACGGCCGTGACCTGGATCCAGCACAACCTCTTCGGCACGTGGGTCGACCCGCTGACGGTCCTGTTCTTCCCGCTCCTGAAGGCGCTGGCGGTGGCCCTCTCTCCCTGGCGCGACTCGCACACGATCTTCGTGCTGGCGCGCAAGAAGCGGGCGACGCTCTCTCGATGACGGCGGGGCTCCATCTCCGGATTGACCGGAGGCAAGGACCTGGACCCGCCTCGCGCTGGAAATCGGCAGTCAACCCAGGTATCATTTGTATCGTACACCGGGAGGTTGATCATGTCGACGCCGAGTCGAGTCCGTCGTCCACGTCCCGCGCGGGGCGCCCCTTCGTCGCGACTGATCCTGATGATCAACCAGACGCTTTACGAGATCCGGCCCCTGGCCTGCGACCCGACAATCGCCGAGAAGGCCTATCGGCTCGACAAGGAGGACGGGTCCGTCTACGACGTCTCGCAGACGCCGCACGGCCCGCTGTGCGACTGCCCCGACTTTGTCTTTCGGCGCGACGGCCTCGACCCGTCGGGCTGCAAGCACGTCAAGGCACTGTTGGCGCACGGGCTGATCGAGGGGCATCGGGCGGACGTGGCCGCCGCCCGGGGGTGATTTGATTTGCCTCCGGGGCGATCTAGAATCCCCCTGGGGCCGGATCCGCCCTTCCTCTCCCGCGAAGGGCGGCCCCCGTGGTTCCATCATGACGACCGCCGAGACCCGACGCGACCGACGCCCCCTCGCCGAGCCCGATCTCCGGGACGCGACAGCTCGCGTCCTGGCTGAGGAGGCCAGGCTCCGCGAGGGGGGCGGGCCGGACGCCATCGCCCGCCAGCACGCTAAGGGCCGCAAGACCGCTCGCGAGCGGATCGCCGCGCTGATCGACCCGTGCACCGACTTCCTCGAGCTCGGGCTCTGGGCCGCTTACCAGATGTACGAGGAGTGGGGCGGCGCCCCGGGCGCCGGGGTCGTCGCGGGGATCGGGACGGTCGCCTCGCGTCGCGTGATGGTCGTCGCCAACGACGCCACGGTCAAGGCCGGCGCCTTCTTCCCGATGACCATCAAGAAAGTGCTCCGCGCGCAGGCGATCGCCGGCCAGAACCACTTGCCGCTGGTCTACCTCGTCGACTCGTCGGGGGTCTTCCTGCCGATGCAGGACGAGGTCTTCCCCGACGAGGACGACTTCGGCCGGATCTTCCGCAACAACGCCGTCTTCTCGGCGCGAGGCATCCCGCAGTTCGCCGCGATCATGGGCAACTGCGTCGCGGGGGGGGCGTACCTGCCCGTCCTCTGCGATACCGTGCTGATGACCGAGGGCTCGGGCCTCTACCTCGCCGGCCCGGCGCTGGTGAAGGCGGCGATCGGCCAGGACATCTCGCACGAGGACCTCGGCGGCGCCGCGATGCACGCGGCGATCAGCGGGACCGTCGATTACCGCGAGCCCGACGACGATTCCTGCCTCGCCCGGCTCCGACGCCTCGTCGGCCTGCTCCCGCCCGACCCGAGGCCCGTTGCCGACGCCGCCGCGATCGAGCCCCCCGCCCGGACCGCCGAGGACCTGTTCGCGATCGTCAAGACCGACCCCTCGGCACAGTACGACGTCCGCGACCTCCTGAGCGCCCTGGTCGATGGGGGCCGCCTCGACGAGTACCGCGCCGAGTTCGGCAAGACCCTCGTCTGTGGGTTCGCCCGACTCGGCGGCCTTCCCGTCGGGATCGTGGCCAACCAGCGGCTCCGGTTCCGCCCCGAGGGGGGTGGCCCGTACCAGTTCGGCGGCGTCATCTACGGCGACAGCTCCGACAAGGCCGCACGGTTCGTCCTCGACTGCAACCAGGCGCATGTCCCCCTGCTGTTCATCCAGGACGTCAACGGCTTCGACGTCGGCCGCGACGCCGAGCGCTCCGGCATTATCCGCCGCGGGGCCAAGCTGGTCAACGCCGTGAGCAACAGCACGGTGCCCAAGCTCACCTTGATCGTGGGCCACTCCTTCGGCGCGGGGCATTACGCGCTCTGCGGCCGGGCCTTCGATCCCCGGTTCCTCTTCGCCTGGCCGGCGGCCCGCTATGCCGTGATGGGCGCGCGGCAGGCGGCGCGGACGATGCGCGAAGTCAAC
>JAFANO010000270.1 GCA_019232645.1 Planctomycetaceae bacterium
GTCGATCGGCGGAGGCGTGACCTGACATCCCGAGCCAGTACGATGATTTCGGACCGAACGTTTGGAGGCGCTCCGGGTGCGGCCAGGCGGATCCCCGTCCGGTCCATCATGGCGCGGTGGGAGAGGCCCGACACCATGACCTCGAGGCGTGAATGTTCTTGGGCGACCGGATCGGCCGCGCGAAGTCCCGGCTCCGCACACCGGAATCACCCTCCCTGGTTGGAGAACCTCGCCGATAACCGTCGCCGGACCCCGGTCGAGACGACCGGAATCCCCTCCACCCCCTCGATGTTCGCTTTCAATCGCATGGAACGAGTTCAATCCGTTGAATTGCCTCGTTCGCACATTCTCTCCCAACGCAATCATGGCGTTGGAGACTCTTACTGTACGCCCGTCGGAGGGGGAAAATCAACATTGCTGGCCGAAACTTTCGCCGAATCACGACCGGGCGCGTCGATGATGGGGGTCCACCGGTTGCCTTTAACCCCCCGATCTCATGGTGAATCCCGCGAGAATGACCTATTCACCGACGATCCGCGGATTAGAATAGGGTGACTCTTCAACCCCCGATCCGGTGAACTCCCTCTCCGACGGATCGGATGCGCCCCCGCTTCCGAGGAAGGTTCCGCTTCGTGCCCGCCGAGCTGGACGGAAGAACCGACGATCAGGCTGCGCCGCCCATGCGGTGGCGCGACGACCTCGCCTCCCTGCTCGAGCCCGGCGAGACGGTGCTGGAGTGGTTCGCGCCCGACCTGGACAACCGCCTCCGCTTCGGCGAGAGCCTGGTGGTCCTGACCGATCGACGCGTCTTCCACGGCGAGCCGAAGGAGCACCCGGGCCCAAGCGCCCGGGGCACGGCCGAGGCCCGGCGCTGGCGGTCGTGGCCGGTGTCGCCGGGATGTCACCTCCGGGCCCGCGATCGGGTCGGCGTCGGCACGCTCGAGCTGGTCGGGCCGTCCGGGAGGCTGGCGCACTGGCGCTACACCCTCGCCCGGGGCGCGACGATCCGGCGGCTGATCGGTCGGTTCGACGAGCTCCGGCGCGACGGCGGGGCCCGGCCGCGGCCGCGCGACCGGTCCACCTGCCCGTCGTGCGGCGAGGCGCTCCCCGGAGACGGGGCGAAGTGTCCCGCCTGCGCCCCCGAGTCGAAGGCCCGGGCCGCGTCGTCGCTGCTCCGCCTGCTCTGGTTCGCCCGGCCCCGCGCCGCGGCGATCGCGCTGGGCTGCGCCCTGACCCTGGCCAGCACCGCCGCCAGCATGGTGCCCCCCTACCTGACCCGACCGCTGATCGACGACGTCCTCGAGCCCCGGCAGAAGGGCCTGGAGGTCGATTTCGGGCGGGTCGTCTGGTACCTCTCCTGGATGGGGGTGACCTCGGTCCTGGCCTGGCTCCTGGGATGGGCGCGGACCTACGTCCTGGCCTGGGTCAGCGAGCGGGTCAGCGCCGACCTCCGCAACCAGACGTACGCCCACCTCCAGCGGCTCTCGCTCGAGTTCTTCGGCGGCAAGCGGACCGGCGACCTCATGGCGCGGTTGACCAGCGACACCGACCGGATCTGCAACTTCCTGTCGATCAACCTGGTCGACTTCGCGTCCGACCTGCTGATGATCCTCATGACCGTGGCGATCCTGCTGACGCTCGACCCGATCCTGGCGACCGCCTCGCTGGTCCCCTTCCCGTTCATCGCCTGGCTGGTCCACGCGGTCCGGAGCCGGATGCTCCGCGCCATGCACCAGGGGGGCCGGGCCTGGGGCGAGATGTCGAGCGTCCTGGCCGACACGATCCCCGGCATCCGCGTGGTCAAGGCGTTCGCCCAGGAGCGGCGCGAGATCGACCGGTTCCGCCTGAGCAACGACCACGTGCTCCGGGTCAACGACCGGATCAACACGACGTGGTCGTTCTTCGGCCCGCTGCTGAACTTCATGACCCAGGCGGGCTTGCTGGTCGTCTGGGCGGTCGGCGCCTGGATGGTCTTCCACCGCGGGTTCACCGTCGGCGCGCTGACGATGTTCCTGACGTACATCGCGCGATTCTACATGCGGCTCGAGTCGATGCTCAGGATGGTCTCGGCCACGCAGCGGGCCGGCGTCAGCGCGCAGCGGCTCTTCGAGATCCTCGACCGGGTCCCGAGCGTGCCCGAGCCGGTCCGCCCGGTCGCCCCGGGCCGGCTCCGGGGCGCGATCGAGTTCCGCCAGGTCGAGTTCCGCCACGGCAACCGCCAGATCCTCCACGACATCAACCTGACGATCGTCCCCGGCGAGATGATCGGCCTGGTCGGCCCCAGCGGCGCCGGCAAGAGCACGCTGGCCAACCTGGTCTGCCGGTTCTACGACGTCACCGACGGCGCGCTGCTGGTCGACGGCGTGGACATCCGCTCGTTCCCGGTCGCCGACTATCGCCGCCACATCGGGATCGTGCTCCAGGAGCCGTTCCTATTCTTCGGGACGGTCGCCGAGAACATCGCCTACGGCCGGCCCGACGCCTCGCGGGCCGAGATCATCGCCGCGGCCCGCGCCGCCAAGGCCCACGACTTCATCCTCCGCCTGCCCGACGGCTACGACTCGCTCGTCGGCGAGCGCGGCCAGTCGCTCTCGGGGGGCGAGCGGCAGCGGATCTCGATCGCCCGCGCCCTGCTGATCGACCCCAGGATCCTGATCCTCGACGAGGCCACCTCGTCAGTCGACACCGAGACCGAGCGCGAGATCCAGCAGGCGCTCGACAACCTGATCCAGGGCCGGACGACGATCGCGATCGCCCATCGTCTGAGCACCCTCCGCCGCGCCGACAGGCTGGTGGTCCTGGAACATGGCCGGATCGCCGAGGTCGGCCCGCCGGACGAGCTGCTCAAGCGCCCCGGCGCCTTCGCCAAGCTCCACCGCGCCCAGACCGAGCTGGTGCTCGGGCCCTCACTCTGAATCCTCATGGAGAGCCCTGAACGGGCGGCGGGAAGACGGCCCTGCGTTGGCGATCCGTCCTGAGAGACGCGCCAGCGGGCATCCGAATCGAGGCGCCTGATGGGGAACGACGATGCGAACCGGCCACGCCCTCCGAGCCGAGGCTTCGGGCTGAGCCACGACGCCTGGGGGCGGCTCATCCTGATCGACGACGAGGGGCGGCGGTTCGTCGGGGTCGAGCCGGTCCGCGCGTTCCCGATCTCCGAGCCCGGCTCCTGGATCTCGATCTGCGATGCCGAGGGGCGCGAGATCCTCAGCGTCGAGTCGCTCGCCGACCTCTCCGCGCCGACCCGCCAGGTGCTCGAAGAGGAGCTGGCGCTGCGCGAGTTCGTGCCGATCGTCCAGCGGATCGTGCGGGTCTCGGGTAGCGCGGCCCCCTCGGAGTGGACCGTGGAGACCGACCGGGGCCCGACCCGGTTCACCCTCGACAGCGAGGACGACATCCGCCGCCTCGGCGCGCATCGCGTCCTGATCACCGACGCCACACGGCTCCGCTATCACGTCCCCGACACCCGCGCTCTCGACCCCGGGAGCCGGCGGGTCCTCGAACGCTACCTCTGACTACCACTTCCCGCGCCACCGGCTTCACCGGTCGGCAGCCTCCTCACTATGATAGAGGCACTCCCCGGGACGACCCCGGCGTGTCCTTCGACCGGACCGAGCCCATGAGCGAGACCATCACCGATCCCGAGGCG
>JAFANO010000296.1 GCA_019232645.1 Planctomycetaceae bacterium
TTCCTCCCTGTGATGAGGGAGGGTCGGGTGGGGGGATCCGGGGCGGAGCGGCGACATCCCCACCCCCGATGGACCCGGAAAACCCGATGAATTCTATTTTAACCTCTGCGCGAAGCCAATGAAATGCGACGTGACCCTCGGGACCTCTCCGGGCGTCACGCGATGCTGAAGAGCCCGCTCTCCAGGGGCTCGGCGAGCCGGGCAGGGGAGGACCGTCGGCCGGGGTCGAGGTCCGCGAGCAGGTGCTCGAGCGCATCAAGGTCGAGCGGCTTGACGAGATGGTCGTCGAATCCCGCCTCGAGCGAGCGTCGGCGGTCCTCATCGTGGCCGAAGCCGGTCATGGCGATCAGCATGGTGTTGCGGTGCTCGGGCCGGTCGCGCAGACGTCGGGCGACGGTCAGGCCGTCCATGTCGGGCAGGCCGATGTCGAGGAGCACGACCTCGGGCCGGAAGTCGCGGGCGGTGGCCAGCGCCTCCGCGCCATCATGGCAGATCCGCACGACGTGCCCCCATTCGCCCAGGATCAGGGCCAGGCTCCGGCAGGCCGGGACGTTGTCGTCGATCACCAACACGCGCCACGACCGGGCCGTGCCGACGGCGAGCGGGCCGTCGGGCGCGACGGGGACCGGTGCGGGCTCGCCGCCGAGGAGCGGCAGGCGGACGAGGAACTCGCTGCCCCGCCCCGGTCCCTCGCTCCGCGCCTCGACGCTCCCCTCGTGCATCCGCACCAGGCTCCGGACCAGGGTCAGCCCGATGCCCAGCCCCGCCTCGGAGCGTTCGGGCGCGCGCTCGTCCTGGGTGAACGGGTCGAAGATCCTCGGCAAGAGCTCCGGGGCGATCCCCACGCCGCTGTCACCGACCCGGACCACGACCTCACCCCCCTCGATGGCCGCCTCGACCCGGATCGAGCCCCCCGGGTCCGTGTACTTGGCGGCGTTGTTCACGAGGTTGACCAGGACCTGCTCGAGACGAAGCGGGTCCGCGAGCAGCCGGACGGGACGATCCGGCAGCTCGACCGCGAGGCGGTGGGCCCGCGCCTTGATCAGCGGCTCCGACGTCGCGACGGCGCGGGCGACCACCGCGGCGAGGTCGACCGCCTCCTTGCGGAGCTGGATCTTGCCGCGCGTGATCCGGGAGACGTCGAGCAGGTCGTCGACGAGCCGCGCCAGGCTGCGGACCTGCCGGTCGATCAGCGCGCGCATCTCCACCCGGAGTTCGGGGTCGTCGTCGCGCAGCTCCAGGAGCTTCACGGCGTGGAAGATGGGGGCCAGCGGGTTGCGCAGCTCGTGGCCCAGCATCGCGAGGAACTCGTCCTTGCGGCGATCGGCCTCGGCCAACCTCTCGGCCCGGTCGCGGATCTGCTGCTCCAGGTCCTTGCGCTCGGTGACGTCCATGCAGACGCCGACCATCCGCGTGGCGGCGCCGGTGGCCTCGTCGTAGAGGGCCCCTCCTCGGGCGGCGATCCAGCGGATGGTGCCGTCGGGGAGCAGGATGCGGTGTTCGCCACGATACTCGCCGCCGCGGTCCCTGGCCTCGGCGCAGCCGCGCCGGACGTCCTCGCGGTCGTCGGGGTGGAGCAGGTCTTCGAACGCGTCGCAGGTCTCGCCGATCTCCCCCGGGCCCAGGCCGACCAGGCGGTGGAACTCCCCGGACCAGGTGGTCCGCCCGGAGGCGAGGTCCCAGTCCCAGATGGCCAGCCCGGCGGCCCGCGTGGCCAGCTTGAGCAATTGCCGCTGCGACCGGATCGCCTCCTCATCCCGCTTCCGCTCGGTGACGTCGCGCCCTTCGGGGATCAGGAGCACGACCTCGCCCGACTCGTCGCGCACCGGCGTCAGCGAGAAGTCGACGGTGATGACCCGGCCGTCGGCCCCCGAGTGCTCCGTCTCGAACCGCACGAACCGACCCCGCGCCGCCTCGGCGATGGCCGACCGCAGGCGAGCGACCCGCTCCGCCGAGCCCGACCACCAGGGGGTCTCCCAGAACGGCTTGCCGGCGACCTCGGCCAGGTCGATCCCCAGGAACCCCAGCGCCGTGCGGTTGGCCTTGAGCAGCATGCCGTCGGGCGAGAGCAGGCCGATGAACTCGAAGGATCCGTCGAAGATCGCCCGGAACTTGCGCTCCGATTCGCGGAGCCGGGCCTCGGCTTCCTTCCGCTCGCTGATGTCGCGCTGGATCGCGATGAAGTGGGTGGTCCGGCCGTCGGCGGCGGCGACCGGCCGGATGTTGAGCTCGACCCAGTGTTCGGAGCGGTCCTTGCGGTAGCTGATCAGCTCGGCGCGGACCGGCTGCCGCGCGGCGATCCGGGCGCGGATGAGGTCCAGCGTCGCGCGGTCCGTCTTCGGGCCATCGAGGACCCGCAAGGTCCTGCCGAGGATCTCCCCGGGCTCATAGCCCGTCATCCGCGTGAACGCGTCGTTGACGTAGACGACGCGCGGCCCGGGCATGCCGATCGGCTCGGCCTCGCTGATCAGGAAGCCGTCGTTGGCCTCCTGTACCGCCGAGCCCAGGACCCAGTGCAGGGTGAGCCCCCTGCGGAGCGCGATCTTTGTCACGATCATCCCGGCGAGGTCGCCGAGGGCCGCGACGTCTTCGTCTTCCCAGGCCCTCGGCGCGTGGTCGATAACGCCGAGGGATCCGATGGCCTCGCCGTCGCGGGAGAGCAGGGGGACCCCCAAGTAGGCCGCCACCCTCGGGTCGGCGATCGCCGGATTGCTCACGACCTCGGGATGCAGGCGAGCGTCCCCGATCACCAGGGGCCGCCTCCCGCCGATGACGAGTCGGCAGAATGCGCGCGACAGGAGGATCTCACCCCGAGATTCCCAGGGCTCGGGCAGCCCCACGATGCTCTTGAAGGTCTGCCGATCCCCGTCCACGAGGCAGATCAGTGCGATCGGGGCGCGGAGCATCCTGGCCGCCAGGCGGGTCATGCGACCGAAGTCGGGCTCGGGAGCGATCTCCGAAATCCCCATCCCGCCGGAGATCGCCGGGAGGCGCTCTTCCGGCGGATTGCATTCGGCCGGGTTGCTCATTACGATCCTTCTTCGGAGCCCGCTTCTCAGCTTGTCGGCAACCGATTCATCATTAATTTTCATGATCAAAAATCATCACCAGGATCCATCCTGAGGCGACCCGACGCGAGTTCAGCCGTCTACATCGTACCCCGACCCACGTCCCTGAATCAACCGGGATGTCTGCGTACCCGCAATATGTTTTTTTCATCCGAATTATTCGCATTCCAGTTATTACGTGCACTCCGTTCGGATCTCAAAAGTTAAAATTTTGAATTTCCAATCAGTATGCGTCTGGTCTTCGCGGACCTCTGGCTCTACGCGGACCTCTGGCTCTATCAGATAGAGAGAGCCCGATCCTGCTGGCCCCGCCGGTCAGCCTGAGACCAACACAACAATGCCGCCGTCACCCTTGTCCACGGGGGGACCGAGGACAACGTCCTGCCCGAGACGACCAGCGTCGTGGTCAACGACCGAATGCTCTCCGAGCGGGAGGTCAAGCCCCAGGAGGCGGTCGGGGCGGTCCTCGCCCACGGGAAGGGCTTGGTGAAGGTTGGCATTGGCGAGCATCGCGGGGACCTCGCCGATCGTCGGCGGTGCCAGGGCCGCGCGGGCCCTCGCCAGGTCGCCGCCGTGGTTGCGGGGAGCTGCCGGGCGATCATCGATTCGATCGAGGCCTGGTCCGCCGGCCGGGACTTTCTCCCTGCCGGTGCCAGGACTTGTGGACAGCGCGGACACTTTGGGCGGCCAAGGCGGCCGAGAATCCGAAGCAAACCTCTGCAAGAGAAAAACTTCCGCGCCACATTCTGCCTCGACGTTCACTGCTGAGATTGTCCGCCCTCGCTGAGAGAGTCCCCTCCGGCTCGATCACCCGAGTTGGCCGAGTGGGACTTGCACCCACTCTAGAAAAACCCGCACCTTTTCACGGCGCGCAACATCAAGCACAAAGTCAGATGGGCAAACCGAGCATGTACATGTAATGGCCGGGAACCGGTTCGAGCTCGGCATCCTCGCTCGGATGGAATGGCTCGCGCTTCTCCCAGGCGTTCTCACCGGATGGGACGACCCAGAATCGGCCCTCGCGGTCACGCACGATCCAGTGCTCAAGGCATCCCTTGTCCACATAGAGGCTCATGACCGGCTTCCTGGTGGTGATCATGGGGTTCTTGCTCCCCTCCTCCCCGAAACGGTTCCATCGTGACGCGAGGGTCAGTCTGTCATCTCCGGTCGGTGACGTAAAGGCACGTTTGCCGGGCGGAGGGCCTGATCCGACTTGGCGGGAATCGCCGACTCTATCGAAGACAACAGCCTGGTTGGCTTGGAACGGTTACCCGGAATTCCGGCATTGCACCGACCGCGGTGTGTTATACTGTAGGATCCAGAATCCCTATCTTCAGATCCTTTCTCGCCGATCCAGGCGATGGCGGCTGCCCATGATGGTCGAACAACTTCGCCTCGAAGAGGCTCGGGAGCGATCCGTCCCGTGGAAAAAGTGGGGACCGTACCTCAGCGAACGCCAGTGGGGTACGGTGCGCGAGGACTACAGCGAAGGCGGCGACGCCTGGAACTACTTCAGCCATGACCAGGCACGCTCGCGTGCCTACCGCTGGGGGGAAGATGGCCTGGCCGGCATCTCCGATCAGAAGCAGCGACTCTGTTTTGCCCTGGCCCTGTGGAACGGCAAGGACCCGATCCTCAAGGAGCGTCTCTTCGGCCTGACGAATAGCGAGGGCAACCACGGCGAGGACGTCAAGGAATACTACTTCTACTTGGATAGCACGCCCACGCACTCGTACATGAGGTATCTGTATAAGTATCCACAATGCGCATTCCCCTATGCTAATCTCGTCGAGACCAACCGGGACCGGGGCAAGCAGGACTTCGAGTATGAGCTGCTCGATACCGGGGTCTTCGATCAGGACCGCTACTTCGACGTGTTCGTCGAGTATGCCAAGGAATCGCCGCAGGACATCCTCATCCAGGTCACCATCCACAATCGCGGCCCCGAGCCGGCTGAGGTCCACGTCCTGCCGACGCTCTGGTTCCGTAATCTCTGGTCCTGGTCTACGAGCGGCGGCAGGCCCGTGCTCCGACAGGAGGGTGGGGCCGAGAGCTATGAGGTGATCGCGGCGGAGGATCCCACGCTGGGCGAGTTCTATCTGTATTGCGAAGGGAACGTCCCGCTCCTGTTCACGGAGAATGAAACGAACACGAAGCGGATCTTCGGGGTCCCGAACCGTACGCCCTACGTCAAGGACGGCATCAACAATTACCTTGTGCAGGGCCAGAAGGATGCCGTGAATCCGGAGCAGAAGGGCACGAAAGCCGCTCCGCACTATTGCCACACGATCGATCCCGGCGGCCGGCGCGCTGTTCGCCTGCGTCTCACCGACGTCAAGCCGGCCGACCTTTCGAACGCCTACAGCGAACATGGCCCGTTCGGCAGCCATTTCGAGGAGGTCCTGCGGTCTCGCGCGCGGGAGGCCGACGAGTTCTATGCGGCCATCACGCCACCCGCTCTCGACGCGGACGCGGCGACTGTCATGCGGCAGGCGCTGGCGGGCATGCTGTGGTCGAAGCAGTTCTACCTCTACGACGTCGACAAGTGGCTGCAGGAACGTGGCTCCGACCCCTTCAAGCCGACGCGAAAGGTGGCGCCGCGCAACGATCACTGGCACCACATGTACAACGGCGACGTGATCTCCATGCCGGACAAGTGGGAGTATCCCTGGTACGCGGCCTGGGACCTCGCCTTCCATGTGCTCGCCCTGACGCTCGTGGACCCGGATTTCGGCAAGCAGCAACTGAAGCTGATGCTGCGTGAGTATTACATGCACCCCAACGGCCAGATCCCGGCTTACGAGTGGAACTTCGGCGACGTCAACCCGCCGGTGCACGCATGGTCCACCATCTTCACCTACCGCCTGGAGAAGGCGCAAACAGGACAGGGAGACCGAGACTGGCTCAAGAGATGCTTCCAGAAGTTGTTGCTGAATTTCACCTGGTGGGTCAACCGCAAGGACCGCTCGGGGCGGAACGTCTTCGAGGGCGGCTTCCTGGGCCTGGACAACATCGGGGTATTCGATCGCAGCGCGCCCCTGCCGACCGGGGGTTATCTGGAACAGGCCGACGGTACCGCCTGGATGGCCCTCTTCTGCCAGAACATGACCGAAATCGCCGTGGAGCTGGCGATGACCGATCCGGACTACGAGGACATGGCCCTCAAGTTCTTCGAGCACTTCCTGTGGATCGCTTCGGCGATGGCTCACCTCGGGCAGGACACGGGCATGTGGGACGAAGAGGACGGTTTCTTCTACGACGTGCTCCGGTTGCCCAACGGCCAGGCCCAACGCCTCAAGGTCCGGTCCATGGTGGGCCTGCTGCCCCTTTGCGCGGCCACGACTTTTGAGGGGGAGATGCGGGCGAAGAACCCCGAAGCCGTGGAGCGGTACTATCGGTTCCTCGCCACTCGGCCCAAACTCTACGCGGCCATCCACGACCCGACGAAGCCCGGTGTTGCAGACCGCCTGCTCGGATCGATCCTCGACGATGTCAAGCTCCGCCGCGTGCTGGCGAAGATGCTCGACGAGGACGAGTTCCTCAGCCCCTACGGCATCCGCTCGCTGTCGCGCTACCACGCCGATCACCCCTATGTCATCCATGCCGGCGGCCAGGAATACCGGGTTTCCTACCTGCCGGCGGAGTCCGATACCGGCATGTTCGGCGGCAACTCGAACTGGCGAGGGCCCATCTGGTTCCCGGTCAACGTCCTGATCATCCGGGCATTGCTCCAGTACTACCTCTACTACGGCAACGACTTCGCCGTCGAATGCCCCACGGGCTCCGGCCGGCACATGACTCTGTATCAGGTGGCCGAGGAGATCGCGCGCCGGCTCGGGAACATCTTTCTGAAAGACCACGAGGGCCGTCGCCCGGTCAATGGAGCGACCCGGAAGTTCCAGGAGGACCCACACTGGCGCGATTGCCTCCTGTTCTACGAATATTTCCACGGCGACAACGGGGCCGGCCTCGGCGCCAGTCACCAGACCGGGTGGACCGGAGTCATCGCCCGGGCCATGCACCTCTTCGCAACCTTGACGCCCGAGCAGGCCCTGGCAGGCGGCAAGAAGGCTTATTTCGAAATGCGTGCCCGGAGGGAGATCGCTGGCTCGCTTACCGGTCGATAGTGTTCTCTCCTCGAGCAGACACCCTGGAAGCATTGCAACACGGCCGTGGACACCCCAAGTCTCATCACCCTGCTCAACGTGACGGCACTTGTGACGATCATGTTGTCGATGGGTCTGCAGGTGGAGTTCGAGGATGTTCTGGCCTCGGCCCGACCGGCGCGCCTGCTCGTGCTGGGCCTGCTCGCCAACTACGTGCTGGTGCCGGCGGTCACGCTCGGATTGCTGTACGTGTTCCAGGCCAACCCGATGGTCTCGGTGGGTTTCTTCATCCTTGCCGTGTGCCCCGGGGCCCCGATCGGACCACCGATCACGGCCATCGCCAGAGGCAATGTTCCTTGGGCCATCGGTATGATGTTGATCCTGGGAGGGCTGTCAGCGTTGCTCTCGCCGGCCCTGCTCAGCGTGCTGTTGGCCCGGATAGCGCCAGAGAGCAACTTACACATCAACTTTCTGGCGATTGTCCGGACCTTGCTGATCACTCAATTGCTGCCATTGGCGTTGGGTTTGGGCGTTCACCACGTGGCGCCCAGGTTGACCCAAGGGATCGTCAAACCGGTTGGCCTTCTCGCGAATACCTTGCTCCTTGCCCTGGTCGGATTGATCGTAGCCGCGCAGCACGAGACCCTGGCGGCCATCCGGCTCAGGGGTTGGATGGGGATGAGCCTGCTCTTGCTGGCCAGTCTGGGCATCGGCTGGTTCTGCGGTGGGCCCGATCTCGCAACCCGGAAAGCCTTGGCCGCGACCACAGCAACTCGCAACGCCGCTGTGGGTCTGGTGATCGCCAGGAGCAACTTCGCGGGCACGCCGGCAGTCACCGCCGTGGTCGCTTACGGCCTCATTTCCACAGTCGGCGCGCTGGGTTGTGCCCTGCTGTTCGGTCAGTTTACCGCCATCGAATCGAAGAATGCCCATGCCGGGTCATAGCGCCGGGTAACCCCGACACGCTTCCTTCCGGCGAACCAGAGAGGGTGAAGATCGGTGGCGACGCCGCGTTACCCTTCGCTAATTAACACTCCACGAACCCATGATTCCATTGCCGCAAGTCGGCAAGGTGGTCGGTCCTCGGTCCCGCAGACTTCCGAGGTCGCTCCGGGCTGAACGCTGCGGAACGTCTCATCATCCCCGTCGGAGCAGGAGAGTCAGCCATGCGGAGAGAAGAACACCGCCCCGGTCGGTCCCTGACCGTGGGGT
>JAFANO010000370.1 GCA_019232645.1 Planctomycetaceae bacterium
GTGGCGGAGACGCCCTCGTCGAGTGGGACATCGACGGTCTGACCGCCGGAGAGGGCGACCAGGATGCCAGACTTTGACGAGTCGTAACCCGCTGTTAGGTCTGGGGATTTTTCCCTCTTCCCGAGCGGGAGAGTGCCAGATTGGGCAGTTTGGGCGGGGTGGGGAAGCCTTCGACAAACTGCGGTTTTCGAGTTGCAATGAGGGTGCAACGAGACCCTTCTATGAATAGTCTAGGTGGACAACGCTTGGCTCGCGAGCGACTTTATGAAGAGTAGGCGGCCGGAACGGCTCAAGGGGCGCGCACGATCTTGCCGAGGTTTCTTCGGATTGACAGTGGTCGAGCACGTCACTACGCTACGGCCGCGACGGTCCTTCCCGTCGCCCACACGGGGGGCCTGTCGTCCTTCCTTGGGTTTGCCCTCATCGTGGCCGGGTCGGGTTCGGAACGCCCTTGCTGACGGAGCGAAGCCTCGCGGTCGTCCCAACGTCCCTCGGCGAGATCGGGGCTCGACTGCGAACCGCGGGACGAGGGCGGGTTGATCGGGAGCGGGGGAGACCCACCACCCGATTCACAGGGAAGTGCAACCGCGCATGGCCATCACGCCCCTTAGTTCGAGTCGCGTCCGCCCGTGGGTCTCGGCCACGCCCGCATCCGTCCCTCCACTCGCTCCGGGGGGTGCCCGACCCGAGGCGAGGGTCCGGCCAGGACCCGCGCCCCGGCGGATCGCGTCGAATTTCGCGTGGCTGAGCCTGGCCGAGGTCATCTGTCGGGGGACGTCGGTCGCTGTCACCCTGGCGCTGGCCAAACGGCTCGGGCCGGCGGGATATGGCCGGGTCGAATTGGCGTTCAATATTGTCTTCTGGCTCGTTCTGCTCGTGCGCGACGCCTTCGAGGTCATCACATCGCGCGAGCTGGCGCGGCATCCCCGGCTGATCCGCCCGCTGGTCAACCACGTCCTGGCAATCAAGGGGGCGATCGCACTGGGGCTCTTTGCAGCGCTGGTGATGATCGGGCGGCTCACGCTCTCGACGCCATCCGATCGGGCGATCCTGACGCTCTACGGTCTCCTGCTGGTGACTACCGCGCTGGGACTCGACTTCGTCTACCGGAGCACCGAGCGGATGGGGCTGGTGGCGCTGTCGCTCTGCATCCGCACGCTGGTCTACGCGGGCGGCGTCTGGTTCTGGGTTTCCGACGCCTCGAGGATTGTCTGGGTCCCGGCGTGGCTGGCGCTGGGGGAGGCTTCGGGGATCGCGCTGGTCTGGACGTGTTACGCGCGGCGCTACGGCTTGCCGAGGCCGCACTTCGGGGTCCGGTTCCTGCGGATTCTCCTGCGACGAGGACGATCGGTCTGCTTGATCCAGGCCGCGCAGACGGTCATCGGCTCGGCCGACTTGATGGTGGTGGGCCTGATGAGCCGGTGGGAGGAGATCGGCTGCTACGGAGCACCCTACCGGATGATCTCGGCCATCTTGACCTTCGGCGTGATCTTCCAGCAGGCGGCCTTCCCCACCCTGGCGAGGTCGTGGCGGCAGGCGCCGGGGACGGGTCGTGCCTCCCTGAATGCGTTGGTCAAGGTCCTGGCGGGGGGATTGCTGCCGGTGGCGGTGGGCGGGACCGTGCTGGCGGCGCCACTGGTCCGCTTCCTCCTGTCGACCAAGTACGCCGAAGCGAGTCTCTTGCTGGCGCTGGGGATCTGGCGGGCACCGTTGTTGACGGTGGCCTTTCTCTACCAGGCGATGCTGATCGCGGTGAACCGCGAGGCGTCCGGGGTCCGGCTCTTGCTGGCCGGGGCGGTCGCGTCCGGGCCGCTGGCGCTGGCGCTCCACACGGCGTTCGGGCTCCCCGGCGCCCTGATGTCGGTCCTGGTGATCGGGGCCTCGCTGGTGCTGGCGGGCTTCGCCTGCCTGGCGCGGGAAGGGCGCGAGCCGGCCTGGCACCACCATCTCGCCCGCCCCCTGGTGGCCTCGGCGGTCATGGTGCCCGTCTGCCTGCTCCTGCAACGCTGGCATGTCCTGGCGGCCGTCGCGGGGGGGGCCGCGACCTATGCATTCGCCCTCTCGGCGGTGGGAGGAATCCGACCGGAGGAGGTCCGCGCGATCCTGGGCCGAGGCCACGCCCACGCCCTCGACGATCCGACTCCGGGGGTGATGCCGCCCCGGCCCGAGGCGGCGTCGAGCCCTCGATTCGAAAGCCCGGCTGGCCTTTCTCGGCCGAACCTGGTAAACACCGCGTGATCCCCCGGACTGATACGGATCCCAGGAATTTCGTGCACTCGGTCTGCTGATTTGAAATCTGAAATCTCAAATTTGAGATCCGGACAGAGCGCACAAAAGATCTGGAATGCGTCTGAGGCGATGGGGCCCCGTCCGCAGGAACAGGCCGGGCCCCGAGCAGAGGTATTCGGGCCACGTGCCCGTCGAACAACGGTACAGGACAGGGAGGTCGCCGTTGAAATTCTGCATGGTCACCACATTCTTCGGCGCGCACAGTTTCGGGGGCGATGCCGCGTACGTGGACCGGCTGGCGCGGGCCTTGTGCCACGGGGGTCACGAGGTCCACGTCTTCCACTGCGCCGATGCCTTCAACGCGGTGCGAGGCCGGCACCCGCTCCGCCCCTACACGCCGCCCCCCGGGCTTCACGTCCACCGGCTGGAGAGCGGCTTTGGCGCGCTCTCGCCCCTGGCGACGCAGGTGACGGGCCGTCCTTACTTCAAGGCCGAAGCCCTCCGCGCGGCGCTCGACGCGGTCGACACCGACGTCGTCCACTTCCACAACATCTCGCTGATCGGCGGCCCGGGCGTCCTGCACATGGGCCGCCACGCCGTCCGGATCATGACGGCCCACGAGCACTGGCTGATCTGCCCGATGCACCTGCTCTGGAAGTTCGGCCGCAGGGCCTGCGACTCGGACGCGTGCCTCCGCTGTGTCCTGGCGGGGCGGCGCCCCCCTCAGGCCTGGCGCTACACCGGGGCGATCGACCGCGGCCTCCGCCAGCTCGACGCGCTGGTCTTCCCCAGCCGGCACGCTCTGGAGGAGCACCGCCGCCGAGGCATCGGCGCGCCGCTGGTGTACCTGCCCTACTTCCTGCCCGACGACTGGTCGGGGGGGATCGAGAACGAGGAACCCGAACCGACCGAGCGGCCCTACCTGGCCGCCGCCGGGCGCCTGGTCCGGATGAAGGGCTTTCAGCGGCTGATCCCGCTGATGCGCTACTTGCCCGAGGTCGACCTTCGGATCGCCGGCACCGGGCCGTACGAAAGCAAGCTCCGCGCCCTGGCCAAGGGGCTGACCAACGTCCGCTTCGAGGGCCTGCTCGACGGCCCGGGGCTCGCCCGGCTGTTCCACGGGGCGCGCGCCGTCGTCGTGCCGTCGCTGTTCCCGGAGACGTTTGGCTACGTCGTCCTCGAGGCCTTCGCCGTGCGGACCCCGGTGGTCGTCCACGAAGGGGGCGGCGCGCTGGCCGAGACGGGCGTCCGGAGCGGCGGCGGCCTGGGCTATCAGACCGATGCCGAGCTGCTCCTGGCGCTCCGACGGATCGTCCACGACGTCGACCTCCGCGAACGACTGGCGGATCGAGGTTTGGTCAAGCGGGCTGGCGAGTGGTCCGAGGCGGCGCATCTCGACCGCTATTTCGGGCTGATCAGGAGCATCCGGGACGGCCGGGGGACCCCTCCCCCTCATCGGTCCCCGGCCTACAGCGATCAGGCCGTCACGCTCGGTTAGACCCCCGAGAAGAGATGGAGCCCGCACCCATGCGGCCCCGACTCGCCGATCTCCTGGCCGGTCTCGCCCTGTGCTGCCTGGCGCTCCTCTGCTTCGCGCGCCTCGTCGCCCGGCCCGGCGCGCTGATCGTCGACGGTCGGCACCCGAGCCTCGACCACGCCCAGCGCGAGGACGTCCGCGTGCTGGGCAACGACCTGACCTACGTCTTCCTGCCGCACCACGCCCAAGTCGCGAGGCACGTGGCTGAAATCGGCCGACTCCCTCTCTGGGACACAGCGGGTTTCGCCGGACGGCCGATGGTCGGCAACCCTCAAGGCGGGCTCTTCTATCCGCCGGTCTGGCTGGTCTGGTGGTCGCGGTCGCCCGCGGCGCTCGGCTGGCTGACGGTCGGCCACCTGATCTGGGCCGGACTCGGGGTTTACGTCCTCTTACGCTCGCTGAGCGCTGGCCGGTTCGCGTCCACGGTGGCGGCGGGGTGCTTCCAGGCCTCGCCTTACCTCCTGGCCCACACGTTCGAGGGCCATTATCCGCACGTCTGGGTCACGTGCTGGTATCCCTGGGCCTTCTGGGCCTTCGGCCAGTATCGCCGGGGACGACCGCGCGGCACGCTGCTGCTGGCACCGATGCTGGCCCTGATGTTCCTGTGCGGCCATCTCCAGGAATGGTACTACCTGGTCTTCGCCCTCAGCGCCTGGGCGGTGGTCGACGCGTTCCGCGCCCTCAGGGCGAGACGCGGGCACGCGGCGCTGGTCGCGCTGGCGGTCTGGGCGGGCATCCTCGCCTTGTCTCTGGGCCTGGTGGCGATCGAGCTGATGCCCGACCTGGCGACGCAGGGATGGACCCTGCGCGGCGGGCGGCTGACGCTGGCCAGGGTCTCGCGCTATCAGCTCCACGCACTCAACCTGTTCCAGTTGCTCGGCCCGGCCGCCCTGGGAGGGCCGGATTCCTACTTCGGTCCCGACAACTACTGGGAGACGCTCCCCTCGATCGGCCTGATTCCCCTGGTCCTCGTGGCCGTCGCCGTGATGCGCCATCCGGATCGGTCGGTGGTTCGGAGTTGGATCGCCCTGGTCGTCATCTCGGTGATGTTCGCGGCGGGCCGGCGGCTCGGCCTCTTCACCCTGCTGTTCGAGCTGGTCCCGGGGATGAATCGGTTCCGGGTCCCTTCCCGCTCGCTCTTCCTAGCCAACCTTGGCGCAGCGGTCCTGGCGGGGCTCGGCGTCGAGGCACTCGAGCGGTTCTCCGACGCGCGCGAAGACTGGCGCCTCCTGGAACGTCGAGTCCGGCGGGTCGCCGTCGTGGTCGTGGTGTGTCTGGTCCTCGGTCAAAGCTTCGCCTGGGGATCCAAGCCCCGCCCCCTCCTCTCGGGGCCACGGAGTGCCGCCGGTGTCATGTCCGCGACGGCCTCGGGGACAAGACGACCGAAGGCGGTCCCGGCGTCTCGAATCCCTTGCGTCGATCGCGCGGCGAAAATCGCCGAGCTCACCGGCGGTCAGTTCCGGGGGATCCTCGCCGCGTCCCGGCTGTTCCAGAGCGGGATGTTCTGGTTCGCCCTGACCGTGACGCTGGCGACGCTCGCGTTCGGACGATGGAGCCAGGGGGGCCGCCGCGTCGCGGCCCAGGCGCTGGGGGCGTTCGCGCTCCTGGAGCTGGGGCTGCACGGCCTGGTGCTGCTGAAAGTGGCACCCGCCGAACAGTTCCTCGGGGCCGACCCGATCAGCGGGGCGCTGGCACGGGTCGAACCCCCCGTCGCCGGGCCGTTCCGGATCCGGGCGCGTGACATCCTCTACCACGACCTCCGCGCCTCCTGGAACGGGTTCGAGAAGGTCAACATCAACGACTCGTTCCAGATCCAGCACGCCGCCGACCTGTACAAGACGCTCTACCCCCTGCTCTACGTGCTGCCGCCGTCGGACCCCGATGAACCCATGGGCGAGGCCATCGCGCGGTTCCGTCGCGATGTCCGCCAGGGGGTGCTCGACCGCCTGGGGGTCGCCTTCCTGGTCTCCGACCACGTCGAGCCCGAGCCCGCCTGGCCCCTCGTCGCCTCGGGTACGTGGCAGAGGTCCCGGTTCGTCATCCACCGCAACCCGACAGCACTGCCGCGCGCCTACGTCGTCCCCCGCGCCCTCGCCGCGGACGACGACATCTCGGGGGTGCTCTCGCTCTTCGCGCGGACCGACCCGCGCGCAGCCGTCCTGATGGAGCGCGATCCCCTCGGCCCCGGGGCCGCGCGTCAACCCTTCACGCCCGCCGAGTGGGCCTCCTCCGATCCCGATCGTCCGGTCATCCGGGTCACCACCGTAGCCCCCGGCCTCCTTGTCGTCGCCGACACCTGGATGCCCGGCTGGACCGCCCACGTCGACGGTCGACCCGCCCCGATCTTCCGGGGCAATCACGCCCAGCGCGTCGTCCCGCTCCCCGATCCGGGTCGGCACGAGATCGTCCTGCGCTATCACGCGCCGGGACTGGCGCGGGGGATGGCCCTCACTGGGCTGAGCGCCGTCGTCTGGACTGCTGCGTGGGTCGCGACTCGCTCGAAGAAGAGGCTCCACCCCGGGAGGCCTCTCCGTCACCATACTCATTTCCGAAGATCCAGGAGCGAGTCCCGTGCCTCCCGAGCCGGGTCGACCCCCGTCCGACACCACGTCAAGGGACTGTTGACCTAATGCGCGAAGTCGTCCCGGGGCAGTCCCGGCGATGGGTTCCGGCGGACCACCTCGGCCTCCTGGCTGATCAATGCGGATCTCCAGATCAGGCGCCCCCGCGGCTCACGTTGAATTGAGCCAGCGGCCGAGGACGAAGGCAGGAATCCAGAGCGCGGCGACGACCAAGGCGGGGGCTGGGCCCCGGACGGCAGCGACGAGGCCGACGTTGAGCCAGACCAGGCTGAGGACGCCCGTCTTGACGGCCCGCTGGAACCGGGCTGGCGTGGGCTCCCGGACTGCCCGGGCGCCGGCGGCGTTGACAGTCCAGGCGGCGAGGAGGATCACGAGCAGCCCCTCCAGGGGCAGGATCGGCGGCCGATCCGGGCTCATCATCGGGAACCGTCGCGGCTGGAGCGCCACGGCCAGAAATCCCAGGAATGCGACGTCCTGGAGGGTCATGCCGACCAGGAGTCGGTCGGTCCTGCCCGACTCGGTCTCCGACCGGCTGATCCAGGTCACGCCCGTTACGAAGAGCGCCAGCGAACCGGCGGCCAGCCAGCCCATCGGGCCCCCGAGGTCGGCCGCCTGGCTCATTCCGAGCAGCAGGTTGAGCCCCCGGCAGGCCCCCATCACTTCGGGGCCGAGGGCCGTCCGCTTCAGCCCGGCGTCGTAGGCCAGGACGCACCCGGCCAGCGCCAAGGCCACGCCGAGGCTCGCCCATGAGCCGCTCAGCGCGGCCGAGATCGGCCCGAGGACCAGCAGCGCCCCACCCAGCCAGGCCGCGAACCGGCGCGAGACTTGACCCGAGGGCAGCGGCCGGTCCGGCCGTTCGTCCAGGTCGATCGCGTAGTCGAACACGTCGTTGAGCGCGATCCCCGCCGCGTAGGTCGCCATCGACGCGACCACCAGCGGCAACCAGCGCCCAGGCTCCTGGAACGTCCCGCGGACCAGGAGCCAGCCTGCCAGGCTGTCGGCGGCGGCGGTGAAGATGTTGGGGAGGCGGACCAGTTGCAGGTAGGGCTTGATCGACATGGCCATCGGCTCATGCCGCCTCGGTCGGCCCGAGCAGCGGCTTCAAGACCTCGAGCGCGCCCCGCGCCGCGGCGTCGGGGTCGTCGAGG
>JAFANO010000400.1 GCA_019232645.1 Planctomycetaceae bacterium
CGACCACGTCGCGGTCGACGTCTTACCGGTGGTCATCCGGTACGCCACCCGCCGGGCCAATCAGCGCGGGCTGCACATCGTCCGGTTCGCCGTCAAGGACGCCGAGACGTTCATGGCCGCCTACGTAGCCGAGTCCACTGTCGCCGAGGTCCACCTTTATCATCCCCAACCCTATCCCGACCGGCGGCAGGCGCACCGGCGGCTGGTCACGCCACGGTTCCTGGCCGACGTCCACCGGGGCCTCCGGCCCGGCGGGCTGTTCGTGGTCCAGACCGACAACCCCGACTACTGGGCGTACATCGCGCAGGTCGTCTCCGTCTTCTTCGACTTCCGCGAGCACCCCGAGCCCTGGCCCGACGCCCCCGAAGGCCGCTCGAGGCGCGAGATCCTGGCGCGGAGCCGGGGCCTCCGCATCTTCCGGGGCACCGGCCTCCGCCGTAACGACATCACTCGCCAAGCCTCGCTGGCACTCGCCGAGTCCCTGCCGGCGCCGAACTTCCGCGGCCGAGGCCCCTGGTGCGACCTCGATCGCGACGATCGACCGTGAAGACGACTCGGGCCGAGGTCGGGGAAGTGAGATCGGGGAGAAATTTCACATTTGAAATTTCAAATTTCAAATGTGAAATTTCAAATTTCCCTTTTGAAATTCCAAAAGAGGTGCCTACCATGCACCGGGATGTCACCGACCCCTCGGCGGCAACCCGGTCGATCCCGCGGAAATGCGGCCCGGCCGCCGCCAGGCTGCGACCGTCACCGTCGCATCCAGTTGTCGTCCTCTTCCTCGGTCTTGAGAATACTCCCGCTGGCATCCAGGGTGATTTCCAGCTCTTTCTTCTCGGCCGTCTCGATCTCGATCTCGTAAGTCACCTTGAGATTGAGACCCTCGGTCACTTCCTCCGCCTTCTCGATCTTGGCGTCGGGATACTTGGCCTTGACGCCCTTGACCACGGCCTCGGGCAGGTCACTGACGGCGATCTCCCTCTCGACGGCGATGATCGTTCCGTCGGCCTTCGCCTCGACCTTGTAATCCTTGTCCTCGTGCGTGAAGGACAGTTCGTAGACCGTCGTTCCGTCCTCCTCTTCCTTCACGGCCTTCTTGATCTTGGCGTCGGGGAACTTGGCCTTGACGGCATCGATGACGGCCCTCGGCACGTCATCCAGCGGGATCTTCTCCTCGTCCGCCCGGGCGCCCGTCGCGACAACGAGGAGCCCCAGGGCGGTGATCGCCTCGATCCAGCCGAAGATGCGCATGGTCTTCCTCCCGATTTTCGTGCGTGAGGGGATGCTCTCCGAGGGTCGGCCCTCCCGGGCTTGGAGACCCCCAGGGCGTCACGGAGTCTAACCGCCGCATCCTTAAGGAATCAATGAGCCAAGATTAAAATCCGGCTCATGTTGGGCCATCGGTGGTGCTGGCTCTCATCTCGCCCTGGGTCCCTTCGCGCAGGGGCGGGGTGGGATGCGAGGGAAGGCTCCGCGTCACGACTCCACTCGGTTCGCCTCCAACCGCGACGCGATCAGACCTCGAGGATCTCGGCCGACTTTTTGTCGGCCGTCTCGTTGACTTTCGTCTCGTACTTCTTGGTCAGCGACTGGATCTCTTCCTTGCAGGTCTCCAGGTCGTCCTCGGTGAGGACCTTGTCGGCCTGCTCCTGGTCGGCCTGCTTGTTGGCGTCGCGCCGGATGTTCCGGAGGGCGACGCGGGCTTCCTCGGCCAGGTCCTTGACGCGGCTGACCAGCTTCTTGCGCTGTTCGACGGAGAGGGCGGGGACGTTGAGCCGGACGACCTTGTTGTCGGAGTTGGGGGTCAGGCCGAGCTCGCTGGCCTGGATCGCCTTGACGATGTCACCGATGACCGAGGGGTCGAACGGGCGGATCAGGATCTGCTGCGGTTCGGGCGTGCTCAGGTTCGCCAGCTGCTTCAGCGGGGTCGGCGAGCCGTAATACTCGACGCGGATCGACTCCACGAGCCCGGTGTTGGCGCGGCCGGTGCGGACGCCGCGCAACTGGTCCGAGAGCAAGGCCAGGCTCTTCTCCATGCGCTCTTCGGCCTCGAGAACGATTTCCTCAATGCTCATGGGGCACCTCTCAAGAACGCGCCAAGGGTCGAGCCCGCGCCCGATGGGCCGGGTCCGGCCTGCCGGCGGCGGGCTCAATCGGAAGTGGGGCGCCGGCGGTCCTCGATCCCCTCGCGGGTCGGCCGGGGCCTGTTGCTCACCCAGGTGCCGATCGCCTCGCCGGCGATGGCGCGCTCGATGTTGCCGTCTTTCTTGAAGTTGAAGACGAGGATGGGCAGGTCGTTATCCAGGCACATGCCGATGGCGGTCATGTCCATGACCTTGAGGTCGTCGCGGAGGACTTGCTCGTAGGTCAGGTGCACGTAGCGGACGGCGTGGGGATCCTTCTCGGGGTCGGCCGAATAGATGCCGTCGACGCGCGTGGCCTTGAGCAGGACCTCGGCCCCCAGCTCCTTGCCCCGCAGGGCGGCGGCGGTGTCGGTGGTGACGAACGGGCTGCCGGTCCCGGTGGCCAGCACGACGACGCGGCCCCGGGCCAGGTGGCTCAGCGCCCGACGTCGGATGAACGGCTCGGCGACCTCGTCCATGCGGATCGTGCTGAGGAGCCGGGTCTCGCAGCCCAGCCCCTCCAGCGCGTCCTGGAGGGCCAGGCCGTTGATGACGGTCGCCGTCATCCCCATGTAATGCGCCGTGGCCTCCTTGATGACGTCCGACCCCCGGGTCAGCGTGGCACCGCGGAGGATGTTGCCGCCACCGACCACGATGGCGAGCTGGACGCCTCGGGCGGCGACCCGCGAGGCTTGGCGGGCGATCCGGCTCACCTCGTCGATGGTGATTCCCCCCTCGCCGGGGCGGCAGAAGCTCTCGCCCGAGAGCTTGAGCAAGACGCGACGGAAGAGCGGGGGACCAGCGGGAGAAGCGGCGTCCATCGGCGGAGTCCTCATGACAGTGAAGGGGGATCGGGTGCCGAGGCCGGGCTTCGGGTGCCGGGCCTCGGCCCACGTCACTCGGCGGAGGCCGGCAGGCCCTCGCCGACGATGAACCGGGCGAACCTCGAGACCGTGATGTTCTCCCCGGTCCGGGCGTTGACGGCCTGGACCAGGTCGCGGACCGTCTTGGTCTCGTCCTTGACG
>JAFANO010000483.1 GCA_019232645.1 Planctomycetaceae bacterium
TCAATAGTCAACGACCCAATGACAAGAAGATCTCCAAGCTGCTGGAGATCGCGCAGCCGGAATGCCTATCGCTCGCCAAAAAATACCCTAACCCAAAGTGAACCTGAAGTTGGGGTAGCGGCAGCAACCGTGCGAAAACCTACGGTAAGGGGAGGCAGTTCAGGGTACTGACCTGCTCGCCGCGGGCCGCGAGCGCCCCTCGCTCCGACCCCGAATAGACGACGATCTCGCTCTTCGAATCGGCCATTTTTGATGCCTCCCCTGCCCCCGATTTAATGATAGACAACGCCCTTTGTCTATCATTATAGCATATTAGGAAAGTAAAGTCCGCTCGGACCTCGCCCAGGCGTCCCAGTCCCGGCTACCCTATCCCCAGGGAGTTTCGAGAGCGGACATTACATTCCTAATCGCCAGTAAAGGCCGGTCGGGCTCGATCCGACGATCCAGAGTCCCTCGGTCGAGGGCGTCGCGACCCCTGGGGATTTCCAGTTGCATGGGTTAATCTGGGACGGATCCGGACGAACGTGCTCCAGGGATGGGGCGTACCACCGTGGCGCGAGGCGACGGCAATTGAGTCCCGACGAGATCGTCTTCGAGGACGTGAAATACCGCGAGCCCGAGCGGTGGCGGCGGCCCGACCGCGACCGCCGCTGGGCCTGCCTGGCGTACGAGCTGCCCGAGCCGGACGACCTGCCCATCTTCCTCGACCGGATGACGGCCGACGCGACCGAGCGGCACGCCCTGCGCGACACGACGGTCGAGCTGGGGGGGATCTTGCTCGGCAAGGAGTGCGTCGACGACGAGGCGGGGGAGCCGTTCGTCTGGATCACCCGGAGCCTCGAGGCCAAGCACTACGAGAACACGCAGGCGAGCTTCACCTACACGCACGACTCGTGGGAGGAAATTACCCGCGAGCGCGACCGGCTCTACCCCGACCTCGACATCGTCGGGTGGTATCACACCCACCCCGACTTCGGCATCTTCCTGTCGAGCCACGACCTGTTCATCCACCGCCACTTCTTCGCGCAACGGCTCCAGGTGGCGTACGTGATCGACCCGATCCGCCAGACGCGCGGGTTCTTCCGATGGCGCGGCGACGGGCTCGAGCAGGTGGGCGGCTACTACGTCGTCGCCGACCGGGGCGACCGGGTCGCGCTGGCTCGGCTGGTCAACGACCTGGAGAACCTCCCCAACGCCGAGGTCGGCGTCGGGGGCCTCTCCCCTCGCCTGGAGGCCGAACTGATCGCCATGCTCTCGCGACCCGCCCCCCCCCACGCGACGATCACCGACCGTGTCCAGACCGCCGCGCTGTTCGGCCTGATCGGCATGCTGGCCGGCGTGCTCGGGCTGGCCGTCCTGATCTGGCTCTATACCCTGAACCACCGCGTCCAGGACCAGGCCGACGCGCTCGAGGAGCTCGCCCGGACCACCGAGCAGGCCACGGCCGCGCAGCGCCTGGCGCTCGACACCCTGCTCGACGAGCCGGGCGACGTCCGGGCCCGCCGCTCGATCGCGAAGTACGACCAGACCGTCCGCGAGCTCGCGGCCCTCAAGCGCAAGCTGAGCAACGAGGCCACGATCCAGGACGCGCTGGCCGCCCAGGCCGGCAAGCTCCAGAAGGAGCTGGCCGACGCGAAGAAAGTCGTCCAGGAATACGAGACCCTGAAGAAGGGGTATCCCGACGTGGCGATCCGGATCCGCGACCTCGAATCCGAGCGCGAGGCCAGCGCCGCGAAGCTTGCCGAATATGACAGGCTGCTCGAGACCACCGCGGGTCGCAACGCCACCGCGCTGCTGAACAAGTATCACCGGACCTGGTATGCCGCCGTCGCCGGCTGGGTCGTCGGCGTGTGCGCCGCGTTCAGCCTACTCTTCACCCTCGGGCGGCAGAAACCCGTCACCGCGCCCGGCGGGTCCGCGCCCCAGCCCGAGGAGCCCCCGCCGCATCGGATCACCTGACGCGGCGTTGTTCACCCCAAAAAAATGGACTCGTTCATCATGCCGGTCGTGCTCCCGGTCCCGGAGCCGGCCCAGATCGCCGGCCGGGGAGTCGAGCCGTTCCAGAAGCGGGCCGAAGCCGTCGCGCTCGCGGGACCGCCCCGCGCGCCCGGACTGACGGCGGCAAATCGCCGTGATCGTCCGCAGCCACGACCCGCGAGGATCTTCTCATGATCGCCCATCGGGCCGCCCTGCCATGAGAGACGATCCTCCTTCGATCGACCGGCCCAGGCTCCACGTGATCCTGGTCGAGCCCGAGATCGCGGCCAACACCGGCGCGATCGGTCGGACGTGCGTCGCGGCCGGGGCGATGCTCTGGCTGGTCCGGCCGCTCGGGTTCCACATCGATGACCGCCACCGCCGCCGCGCCGGGCTCGATTACTGGGAGCACCTGAGCTGTCGCGTCGTCGATCACCTCGACGAGGTGGTCGCCGCCCTGGGCCGCGACCGGCTCTGGTCGTTCAGCACCAAGGCCCGGGTGTCGTACACGGACGTCGACTATCAGCCGGGCGACGGCCTGGTCTTCGGCCCCGAGAGCCGGGGCCTCCCCGACTCCTGGCTCTCCACCCGGCCCGACCGCCTGGTCCGGATCCCGATCCGTCCCGAGGCCCGCAGCCTGAACCTGGCCAACGCCGCGGCCATCGCCCTCTTCGAGGCCGTCCGCCAGATCTGCGGGCCTTGAACGCAGCGAAAACGAGGCCATCCCGGAGGGGCATCTCCGTCCGGGGCGGTTGGGAGGTTTGACCGAAGCGTCGATCAGAGGCCGCCGAGGTCGACGGCGATGACGCGGAGGCCTTTCCTCAGGCCCAGTTGCTCGACCACCTCGCTGGTCGCCGGCACGGTCATGCTCTTGCCCGGCGAGATACTGATGCCCGACAGGACCTTGGGCAGCTCACCGGTCTTGGCCTCGCTGCCCAGCACGGCCACGCCGTTGAGGACCAGCGGCGAGGCGTTGTCGATCCGGACCTTGTAAACGTCCTGGCCCTTGACCTTGGTTGCCGTCTTGCTCAACTGCGCCCGGACAAGCCGGCCCAGGAGGCCCTCGGCCAGGGTGTCGGCGACCTCGGCCGCCTTCATCGGGCCCGCCTCACGGGACAGCGGCAGCGTGAACTTGCCGGCCGGCCGCCACGACGTCGCCGACGCGCCGCTGGTGGCCACCTGCACCAGCGCCTCGGGCCTCTCGGCCGTGCCCGTGAGCTGGATCTTGCAGGCGACCGCCGGGCCCTTGGGCTGAGCCGGGACGCCCAGCGTCACTGGCAGGCCGAGCATCGTCGCCCGCACGTCGAAGGTGCCGACCTTCTCCACCGTGACGGTCTTCCGCTCGGTCAGGACCTTGCCGATCTCGTCGGCCAGGCCCTGAAGCGCCGAGTCAGCGACGACGACCTGGCAGAACAGCGACGCCGACTCGCCGTCGGCCGGGTTGCCCAGTCGATCGACGAAATCCCGCGCCAGGGCCCGCTCCGACTCGTTGGCCCAGCCCTTGGACAACTCGGCGATCTGGTCCCACTCGAGGCCGCTGGTGACACGCCACAGGACCAGTTGCGCCACGGTGGGCGGGGCCTTGTCTGCGGACAGCCGCTTGAGGGCCGTCTGGACGCGGGCGTCGTCGGTCAGCTCACCGATGTCGCCGAGGGTGAGCTTCTCCCCCTTCGCGGGCAGCGCCACCGGGTCCTCGGGGTCGGGAGGCGCGAGGCTGACCAGCCGGGTGGGCAGATGCCGGGTCTGGCCGGGCTTGAGGTTGGCGAAGGGCAGACTCGTCGGCGGGACCGAGCGGAAGCCGCCGCCCGCGCCGCCCGTACCCGCGCCGCCCGTACCCACACCGCCCATACCACCCATGCCGCCCATGCCCATGCCGCCCATGCCCATCATCATGCCCGACATCAGCGACACGTGGTCCCAACTATCGCGGTCGCCGATGAGCGACATGATGAGCCGGCCGAGCATCATCATCCCCATGGAGGCCGGCA
>JAFANO010000647.1 GCA_019232645.1 Planctomycetaceae bacterium
CTCCGCGAGTTCATTCACAAGAGCGGCATCCCCGTCGCCATGACCTTGCAGGGCCTCGGCGCGATCCCGAGCGAGCACTACCTCTCGCTCAACATGCTCGGGATGCACGGGACCGTCTACGCCAACTACGCGATCAATGACGCCGACCTGCTGCTGGCCCTGGGCGTCCGGTTCGACGACCGCGTCACCGGCAAGCTCAGCGAATTCGCCAAGCACGGCAAGATCGTCCACGTCGACGTCGACGCCTCGGAGATTAACAAGAACAAGACGGCGCACATTGCGATCAACACCGACGTCAAGTCGTTCCTCCAGGCGATCACCCTCCGGGTCGATCCGGGCGACTGGCGCGAGTGGTACCAGCAGCTCGACGCCTGGCGCGCCGCCGAGCCGATGGCTTATGACTCGCGCGACGACGTGATCCTGCCGCAGTACGCCATCGACCAGTTCTCGAAGCTGACCAGGGGCGAATTCATCATGACCACGGGCGTCGGCCAGCATCAGATGTGGGCCGCCCAGTGGACCAAGTTCACCAGGCCGAGGACCTTGATTACTTCGGGCGGCCTCGGCTCGATGGGCTTCGGCCTCCCCGCCGCCATCGGTGCCAAGGCCGCCTGTCCCGATACCCTGGTCGTCGACATCGACGGCGATGGCAGCTTCGTGATGAACATCCAGGAGCTGGCCACGATCCAATGCGAGAACCTGCCGGTCAAGGTGATCCTGCTGAACAACCAGCACCTGGGCATGGTCGTGCAATGGGAGGACCGCTTCCACGCCGGCAACCGCGCCCACACCTATCTCGGCCCCGTCGATCACCCCGAAGCCGTCGGCCAAGGCGAGGGAGACTTGCCCGAGGTCTCCTATCCCGACTTCGTCACGATTGCCCGGGGTTTCGGCATCGAGGCCAGGCAGATCCGCAAGAAGTCCGAGGTCATTGACGCCCTCAAGGAGATGATCGCCTATCCCGGCGCCTACGTCCTCGACGTCCTGGTACCCTACCAGGAGCACGTCCTGCCGATGATCCCGGCCGGGGCGACGGTACGCGACATCATCAAGAGCTAGTCGGGGTGACCAGGGGCATTGTATGAGGGTCTCTCAACAACGAGTCCCGACGCGGTTTGCCGCGTCGGGACTCGTTGCGTCGGGCGAGGGCTCGGACCAATCAGTTGACCCAGATCGGTCCATCGATGAGTAGACCGTACTTCTTCATCTTCTTGTAGAGCGTCGTGCGGTTGATGTCGAGCACCCGCGCGGTCTCCTGGCGGTTCCAGTTCAGCGCCTGGAGCGCCTGGATGATGATCCGCCTCTCGGGCTCTTCGAGGGCTTCCTTGAGCGGCCGGATGCTCATGGGCAGGTTGGGCCGGGGCGTGGCCGAGCCGTGCCGCGACGACCGGGGATGCCCGAGGCCGAGAGAGAGGTGGCCCGAGGTGATCCGCGTCCCCTGGCAGAAGGCCACGCAGCGCTGGACGACACCCTCCAGCTCGCGGACGTTGCCCGGCCAGTCGTACTTACTCAGGATGTCGAGGGCATCACGTGTGAAGCCGACGACGTTCTTGCCATACTCGATCGCGTTGCGGGTCAGGAAATGGTCGGCGAGTTGCTCGACGTCGGTGCCGCGGTGTCGGAGGGGGGGCAGCTTCAGGCAGAGGACGCTGAGCCGGTGATAGAGGTCCTGGGGGAACCTGCCTTGCTCGACCAGGGCCAGCAGGTTCTCGCTGGTCGACATCAGGAAGCGGACGTCGCCGGTGTGCGCGTGGCCTTCGACCTCGCGGGGCTGGAGTGCGTGGAGCAGTTGGTGCTTGGATTCGTCGGGCAGCGCGGCGACCTCTTTGAGGTACAGTGTGCCGCCCTGCGCCTGTGCCAGCTTGCTCGACCAGTCGGCGAGGGCGCCGGACGAGCCGGCGACTGAGGGCTCGAACGGATCGTTACCGAAGGGCTCGGCATTGGCCTTGCAATCGAGAACGATGAAGGGATGGTCGTCGCGGAAGCAGTGGTTGTGGATGGCCCGCGCCAGGAGCAACTTACCGGTGCCGGGCTCGCCGACGATCAGTACGGGCGCACGTGTCGGGGCGATCGTCGTGGCCAGCTCCAGCACCTGCCGGAGGCTTGAGTCGTCTCCGATCATGCCCAGCTCGCGGGCCAGCTCCTCGACCCGAGGCGGACTGGAGGGCCCCTCGGCGGGGACGGGGTTCGGCACGGCCCGCCGGGGCAACGAGGCCGGGGCAGACGGCGCTGCGTCCAGGCGGCCCAGTGCCTGAGTCACCGCGGCACGCAGGTCGGTCGCCGGGACCGGATACTTCAGCACCGCCTGGGCCCCGAGGCGTAGCGCATCCTTGACACGCTCGGCATGGGGGGTCATGAACAGCAGGATCACCGGCACGTGGCGATGCTTGCGCCGCATGTACGAGAGCAGCTCCAAGGCATCGAGATCCGCGGGATCGACGCCAACCACCAGCAAGTCCACACCGCCACGCTCCATACGACGGACCGCGGCCCGATCGTCCTGAGTCTCCTCGATCTCAAACGCCAACGACCTGAGCATCGACGTCAGCAGCGCCAGAGCGGAGGGGTCGGGATGCACGATCAAAAGTTTAGATTTTGTCATTATATCAGTCTTTCAATCATTTGCGCCCGCGTGGAGACACGGGATCGGTGCGTCATCCTTGAGGACAATGGGTGGGCTTGGGCCTCGCCGCTTCGCGAACCCGTCGTGAATGGAGGTCAGCCTGCGCCGGATTGCCCGGCCTGAGTCCCTCGTCCGAGAGGACGCCCCGCGACGGGGACCGCACACGGCCGCTCAGGACCGTGGTTCTGTAGAAACGTCTATGTCATGGAAGCTCCGTTGTCAAAAAAGTAACAACGGTCGGACTATAAGCTTGGATTGCCCATGTTAACAAAAGCACAACCTCATTGTTCGTAATTTGCGTTGCTATAAATAAGCAACCACGCCCAGAGGACGTGGGATGAGGAAGGTCCCCCGAGGGGGCCGTTCCCGTGGGGAAGCCCCCGCTGGGGGCGAGCCGATCAGCCCACCCAGGCTCTTGGCGGGGCGGCCGAACTGAGCCGCTCCCGCAGGCTGTTCCCCGGCGGACGTCCCAGTGGCC
>JAFANO010000667.1 GCA_019232645.1 Planctomycetaceae bacterium
CTTCGTCAGCGCGAAAGTCGCCCAGCCTTCCAAGGAAGCACGCGATGAGGAGACGGCCTGGAAGCTGTGGGAGATCAGCGAGGAGCTGACGGGGCAACCGGGGGCGGTTTGAGCGACGCGGATCGACGGGGATGACGCGCATTTACAATTCATTTTAGAGGATTTCCTATCCGCGTCGATCCGCGCCCTCGTCGGTCCCTTCACGGTTGCCGACCGTGGCGAGTCTTCCAGGCGTCAGGTGCTGGTCCAGGGTGAAGCCGAGTTCCTCGAGCATGGCGGCCAGGTCGTCGCGGGCCTCCGGCCGGACCGCCAGCCAGTGCTGTCCCGGGCTGCCGAGCAAGAAAGGACGGAGGCGACGGCTCGCCACGATCGCCTGGAACGGCTCCTTATCGGGGACGTGCAACAGGACGGCGTCTCCGAGCTCCAGAGGCCGGCCCTTCCCCAGCCAGGCGTCGATGGCGTGGACGATCAGGGGCGGCATCGGATGCGCCAGGTGGTCCTCCAGCCAGCGGTGGACCTGCGCGGGCTTCAGCCCCGACGCGGCCGCCTGACGGATCGAATCGCCCGAGAGTTGCCAGCCGGGCGGGGCCGGGCGGGCGATCCGGCGGAGCCGGGCCATCTGGACGATGTCGAGCGGCTCCGTGGTCCGGATCCGGCCGTGCTCGTCCACTACCAGCGTGCGACGGTCGTGCTCCAGGTGGTCCGAGACCAAGGCATTGGCGATCCTGGGCCTGTCCTTGCCGCGGGACGGCATGAGCACGAACCGCTCTCCGCAGGCCGTGCCGGGATGTCGCTTCAGGTAGGCGTCACGCTCGGCCAAGCTGGGGAACCCCACCACGATGATCCCCGATCGGAGGACCATGCTCTCGCGCTTCCCCGACCAGTCGGCGATCGCTTGCAGCACGTTGGAGGGGGGCTCGCGCTGGCTGTGCTGCCGGAGGAAGTCGACGATCTGGGCGTGGCCCAGCCCACTCTCCTGCGCCTGGTAGAGGCTGGCCTGCGTCAGGCGGAACGTCTGGATGGGGCCGGTGCGTGTGGAGTCGCTTTCTGCCAGCCGGCCGAGGGTGCCGACCGAGGTCGCGTCGGCCTGGTCCAGGTAGGCGATGACGTCGAAGTTCGGCTGGATCAGCAGGAAGCGGCGTTCCCCCGGCTCGGGCGGCGGCGCGACCTCCGGGGCACCGAAGACGGCGCGGCCGAGCCCGGTCAGCCGGAAGCCGAGCGTAGCGGCTGTGCCTCGACCGATCCGACCGCGCTCGACGAGCCCCAGGGCCACCAGGGTGATCATCAGCGCGTTGGCGTACCAGGCCCCCTCCCTGCCGAACCAGGAGGCGTGCGGACGCCTCTTCCCCTCGGCCTGCACCTGGTCTTTCGGGGGTTCCAATTTTGGGTCCCACGCCGGATTCCCGAAGGGCAAATAGAAGTGTGCTGTTCCCTGGAGGGCGTAGAGCGCGGCGACCAAGGTATTCAGGTCATACCAGTGGTCGCCGGAGTGCGCCAGGCAGCCGAGCGCCCAGACCAGGACCTGTCGGGCGGTCGCCACCCGGTGCGCATAGTGCTCCAGGTCGAAGGCCTCGGGCGTGCCGACCGCGTCGAACCAATGCCGGGCCCTCAGCCAGCCTCGGGTCCAGGCATAGGCCTGCCAGGCGCCCGACTGCGCGAACTGCCGGGTCGCCGCGGCCGGATCGACCTGGACCGCATTCCCCTCGACCTGGATGATCCCCGCGTAACGGAGCAACTCGACATAGAGCCCGTGCGCCTCGGGGAGCGGGTAGTCGGAGCCCTCGTCCAGGGGCACGGCCTTCTCCATCGCTCGGAGGGTCGTGGCGGCCAGGCCTCCGTCCTTGCGGGCCTTGATCGAGCCGCGACTCGCCAGGAAGGCGAAGACCTGGGAGAGGTCCAGTGCCACCTCGGCGGGCGATCGTCGGGTGACGTCCCGCGGATCGCCGTCGGCGGGAGGGATGGACCACGAGGGCGGGCCAGAGGCCCCGACGTGTTTCGCCACGCCCGCGTGCAGGACGTAGTGATCGAGCGAATTATCCGGATCCCGGCCGGACCTGTTGGGCGAGTAATAGTTGTGAAGGGGGTGGTCCGGCAGCAGGATCCATTTCTCCGCCAGGGACAGGACCGGGTTGGTCTTCCACCGTCTCGTTGTGTAATAGTCGGAGACCCGGTTCTCGATGATTTGCAGGAGACCGCGGGCCATCAAATCGATCCGTATAACCTCGCCATCGACCGTGCCGCCGTAGCGGCGATAGACGGCGGCAACGCTTCGCTCCGGCGAGGCCAGCGAGCCCGCAACTCGGGCCGCCACCTCGTCGCTTTCCAAGGCCTGCCGGAAGGCCTTATAGAGGTCCTCCCTCGGGAGCTTGCTCCGCTGTGCATCCAGCCAGAAACGTGCCACCTTGCGCAGGTCGGTGAGATTGAGACGCTCCAGATCGACCGGTGCGTGCCGGATGAGCGAGTGCGAGAGGACGTGGGGTAGGTTCTGCGTCGCCGCGCTCATGGATGTTCCGTCGACTTGAGGATTTTGGGGGTGTGCCCTCGTCGGCGGAGCATCTCGGCCAGGTCGTCGGCGCGGCCGGGATCCACCAGCGCGGCATTCGGGGCCAGCCGGCAGAGCAGGAACGGACGCAGCGCCGTGTCGGACGCCAGCTCCAGGAGCTGGGCCGGGTCGCCGACCTCCAGCACAGCGGCATGGTCGTGCACCTCGGTCGCCGAGGGCTCGGCCAGGGGCAGCAGGTCATCTAGCAGTTCCGAGGCCGATCTCCCGCCCTCATCGATGGCGAGGGCGGGGAATCGGGAGGGTTTACCGCGTGCCATACGTGCTCTTCGCCGTGGTCTTCGTACTCCGAGTCGGGAGGATCCATCGATCATAGGAGAGGCTCGCACCACGGACAACCGTGGAGCCGGTAATCGGGCCGCGGATCGACTGAAGTGCGCCACTGGGATTGGACCAGTACGATGGTCAAGACTGGCCTCCCAGGAGCGTCACCCCATGCCAAAACGCCGACGACGGTCCTTCACGCCGCAGTTCAAGGTCCAGATCGTCCTCGAAGTGCTCACGGGCCTGAAGAGCCAGGCTGAGGTCGCCCGGCAGCACAAGCTGAAGCCCGAGCTCATCGCCCGCTGGAAAGACACCTCCCTCGAAGGTCTGGAAAGCCTCTTCCAGGGCGAGGGTCAACGGGGGCAGGACCAGGACCGTATCGTTTTGCGGCCCGCTAGCAAATCATCATATGAAGCAGAAAACCGCGCTCGACGCGATGGAAGATCAGGCCCGGTATTGTTCGTCGCTCACTTGTTCCAACCAGTCGACGGTCTTGCCGTCGAGCTGTTCCTGAATGGCGATGTGTGTCATGGCCGTGGTCGCCGTTGCCCCATGCCAATGCTTCTCCCCCGGCGGGAACCAGATCACGTCACCCGGCCGGATTTCCTCGACCGGCCCGCCCCAACGCCGTGCCCAGCCGCAGCCGGACGTGACGAGCAAGGTCTGTCCGAGCGGATGTGTGTGCCATGCCGTGCGGGCGCCGGGCTCGAACGTTACCAGGGCGCCAACGACGCGTGCGGGATCGGGTGCCTTAAAGAGCGGATCAACGCGCACGGTGCCGGTGAAATAATCCTCAGGCCCTTTGGTGGAAGGTTGCGAGCCGCTTCTCTTGATCTCCATCCGATTTCTCCTTCATCGTTCAGCGACCGGTCATCTGCTCCAGCTCCTCGGGGTAGCGAGCCCCTTGCACCGTGATCTCGGAGGCGGCGCTCTCGATCTCGCGGAGATCGTCGGCCGTAAGTTCGACGGCAACCGCCCCGATGTTCTCGTCCAGGCGCTCCAGCCTGCGGGTGCCCGGGATGGGAACAATCCACGGCTTCTGGGCGAGCAGCCAAGTGAGCGCGATCTGAGCAGGCGTCGCCTTCTTCCGTTCGGCGATCTTGCCGAGCAGATCGACCAGGGCCTGATTCGCCTTCCGAGCCTCCGGCGTGAAGCGCGGGAGGATGTTGCGGAAGTCGGAACTGTCGAACGTGGTGTTTTCGTTCATCTTCCCGGTGAGGAAGCCCTTACCCAGGGGGCTATACGGGACGAAGCCGATCCCGAGTTCCTCGAGCGTCGGCAGCACTTCCGCCTCTGGGCCCCTCGTCCACAGCGAGTATTCGCTCTGGACCGCGGCGACCGGCTGGACCGCGTGGGCCCGACGGATCGTCTGCGCCCCTGCCTCGGAGAGGCCGAAGTGCTTGACCTTACCCTCCTGGATCAGGTCCTTCACCGCCCCCGCCACGTCTTCGATCGGCACGTCCGGGTCGACGCGATGCTGATAGAACAGGTCGATGGCGTCGACCTTGAGTCGCTTGAGCGAGGCCTCGGCAACCCCCTTGATGTGCTCGGGCCGACTGTCCAGGCCCACCCATTGCGGCCCGCCGTTCGGATCGAGTTTGAACCCGAACTTGGTGGCGATCACCACTCGCCCACGGAAGGGGGAGAGGGCTTCGCCCACGAGTTCTTCATTCGTG
>JAFANO010000516.1 GCA_019232645.1 Planctomycetaceae bacterium
GAGGGCCTGACCCGCGCCCTGGCGCAGGAGCTGCCGCCGGGCCTAGCCGCCGTCCCCGTCAACCCTGGCATCGTCGACACCGAGATGCTCCGGAGCACCTTCGGCGACAAGGCCAGGCACTACCTCGGCCCGCAGGAATGGGCCAAGGCCGCCGTCCCGTTCCTGCTGAAGCTCGGCCCGAAGGACAACGGCAAGCCGCTCACGGTGCCTGGGCAGTGAGTTCTTGAAGGATCATTTCCAGTCCAATCGTCCGTACATAAGAGTCTGGCTCTCCCCCATCTCGGGGAGCCGTAACGGCGGGAGGTTGCTACAATGTGGGGGGGACAGCGAGTTCGGAGGAGACAGTAATGACCTACTGCGGGCAAGTGAAGAACGGCGTCGTCATTTTGCCGGAGGGTGTGACCCTGCGCGAGGGGAGCATCGTCCGCGTCGAATTGGTGGAGGAAACCACCCCGGCACTTTCGCTGGCAGAGCGCCTCGGGGAATGGTCAGGCAAGGGCGTGGGCCTGCCTGAGGACCTCGCGCGCAACCACGACCATTATCTGCATGGTCAAACCCGGCGATGAAAACCTACTTCGCCGACACCTTTTACTTCCTGGCCTTGCGGAACTCGAAGGATGACGCTCACGCCCGGGCACAGGCAATCACGATGGAGCTGGCTGGGTGCGCGATGGTGACGACTGCCTGGGTACTTACCAAAGTTGCTGACGCGCTGGCTGACCCGGCGAATCGAGGCGGCTTCAGCGAACTCTTGCAGCTCTTGCGCGCCGATCCCAACGTCGTCATTGTCCCGCCCAGTCTGGAACTTTTCGAGCAGGGTATCGATCTGTATGCCCGCCGGCCCGACAAGGCGTGGTCGCTGACCGACTGCATTTCGTTTGTTGTTATGACCGAACAGCGGCTTGCTGAGGCGTTGACAGGCGACCATCATTTCGAACAGGCCGGCTTTCAGGCTCTGTTGAAATGAACGCACGTTTACAGATGCCGAGCCGGCCGGGGACCGAAATCTCCGACGGGGGGAAAAGGTGTCACGGACTTTCCGAACATCTGGCCAGGGACACTAGAGGTCCAAGGGGACCGAGCCTTCGTTGAATTTCATGAAAGTTACCTCGAGAAGGGTCGACGTGGCGCAGCCCACCGGATTCGTACAATTCCTGGAGGGTGGTCCGACGCCGGGTCGGGCGATAAGATGGCTTCCATGACCCATCCAGTCGGGGGAGGACTTTCATGGAAACGCGACAGTTCGGCAAGACCGACATGCAGGTCAGCGTGCTCGGCTTTGGCGGCGCGGAGATCGGTTACGAGCGGGCGACGGCCGACGTGGTCGCCCGCCTGCTCGACGACGCGCTCGACGCCGGGCTCAACGTGATCGACACCGCGGAGTGCTACCTCGACAGCGAGGAGCTGATCGGGCAGGCGGCGGCCCGTCGACGCAAGGATTACTACCTGTTCACCAAGTGCGGACATCCCGAGGGGCCGGGCCGGGACGACTGGCGGCCGGATTCGCTGCTCCGGAGCATCGAGCGCAGCCTCCGTCGGCTGAAGACCGACCGGCTGGACCTGGTCCAGCTCCACAGCTGCTCCGAGGACGAGCTGCGCCGGGGGGCCGTGATCGAGGCCCTCCGGCGAGCTCGGGAGAAGGGATACACCCGCTACATCGGCTACAGCGGAGACGGCCAGGCGGCGCGGTATGCCATCGAGTCCGGCGCCTTCGACGCCCTCCAGACCTCGGTCAGCATCGCCGACCAGGAGGCGATCGACCTGACCCTGCCGCTGGCCCAGGCCCGTCAGATGGGCGTGATCGCCAAGCGGCCGCTCGCCAACGCCGCCTGGCGCTACGCCGAGCGGCCGGAGAACGCCTATCACCAGCCCTACTGGGAACGCCTCCGCGTCCTGGATTACGACTTCTTGCGATCCGACCCTCGCCAGGCGGCCTCCGTCGCGCTCCGGTTCACGCTGGGGGTCCCGGGCGTGCACACGATGATCGTCGGGACCGCGAAGCCCGGCCGCTGGCGGGAGAACGCCGCCCTGCTGGACGCCGGGCCCCTGCCCCGCGAGCAATTCGAGGCCATCCGATCCCGCTGGCGCGAGGTCGCCGACGCCTCCTGGGTGGGCCAGATCTGAACGGCCTGGCGGGACGCGCCGCGAGGTCCGCGCGTCGAGCGATCGGGGAGCCGGCCCGAGACCATTCGCTCTCCCGGCGGTCTCAGGACCTTCGACGACTCAGGCTCCGGATCGACTCCTTGAGGTAGGCGACGACCGACCAGCCGCTCACCATCCCCAGCACGTAGATCGCCAGGGCCAGCAGCGCGACGGGGGCCGTCACGCTCGCGTTGAGGAAATGGACCGTCAGCGGCTGGGTGTTCTGGATCGCGAAGACCAGGACCAATCCCAGGAAGACGAGGAAGATGGCGATCCGAATCCAGCGCATCGGGCTACCTCGGGGGGTGTTCGCTACCGCGAGAGGGGGCGTCCCCCTCGCCGTGGGGGTGGGGATGGGGCGTCCCCTCGGGGTGGGGATGAGCGTGGGGATGGGGCGTGTCGGCGGGGATCGGCGCGGCCGACGACAGGACGAGGCGGCCGGTCTCCACGCCCTTGGTCCCGATCAGCGAGTCGGCCAGGTCGCGGATCAGCTTGGCGGGCCCCCGGAGCAGGATCACCTCCAGGCAACGGAGCGCGTCGAGGTGGACGTGCGTGGTCGTGACCACCCGGTTCAGGTGCAGGTGCTGGAGCTCGGTCAGCCGCTCGGCGACGCGGCCGGCATGGTGGTTGTAGATCAGCGTGACCACCCCCATGGCCTCGCTGTCGTCGTTGGCGACCACGTCCTCGATCAGCGCCGCGCGCATCAGGCCGCGCACCGCCTCGCTCCGGTTCGGATAGCGGTGCATCTCGCGGTACTGGTCGAACTTCTGGAGCAACTCGCCGCCGATGGCGACGCTGAACCGCACCAGGGGGTCTTTCATGCGATGCGTCCCTCCTCGACCGGGTGGCCGTGGTCGTCGGACGGTGAGTGGAACGGGGTTCCGATGACGGAACCCCGTTCCACCCCACTCCCTATTGTATGGGCCAGGGTCGATGGGACACCGGCCTCGTCCGGAATTCACCTGACCTTGGGCACCTCGACCCAAGCGCCGTCCTGGTGCGCGCTGGCGACGGCGGCCTCGACGAAGGCCATGCCGGCGACGCCATCGACGATGCCCGGGTGTTCGAACGGGGTCGGGACCTGGTCGCCACGGTGCCCTCGGATGGTCCACTCCAGCGTCCGGTGGAGGTTGCCCAGCGCCTCGTGAAATCCTTCGGGGTGGCCCGAGGGGAGCCGCAGGTACGGCTTGATCGACCCGGGGAAGTAGCCGTACTCAGCCCCCTGGCGGTAGATCCGGACCGGCTGGCCGTTGGCGTAGTGCTTCAGGACGGTGTGGTCGGTGATCGACCATTCCAGGGTCCCGGTCGTGCCGCTGACGCGGAAGCCGTTGTCGTTCTGGGCGCCGATGGTGATCTGCGAGGCGGCGATGGTGGCGATCCCGCCGTTGTCGAGCTCGGCCAGGACGGTGAAGTCGTCGTCGAGCGTGCGGCCGGGGACGAACGTCTTGAGGCGGCCCCGGACCCTCGTGGCGCTGCGGCCGGCGACGAATCGGACGAACTCGTAGGCGTGCGTCCCGATGTCGCCGCCGCAGCCCGAGGCCCCCGCCTTGGCCGGGTCGACGCGCCAGGACGCCTGCTTCTGCCCCTGGGATTCGAGCTTGGTGGCCAGCCAGCCCTGCGGGTACCACGCCTCGATCTTGCGGACTTCGCCGAGGGCGCCGTCGAGGACCAGCGTGCGGGCGAGCATGACCATGGGGAACCCGGTGTAGGTGTAGGCCACGACGAACGGCGTGCCGTGCGCGGCCACGGTCGCGTGCAGGCGGCGTGCCTCGTCGAGGGTGGTCGTCAGCGGCTTCTCGCAGAGCACGCCGATTCCGGCGGCCGCCGCCGCGGCCGCCGGGCCGAAGTGTGCGTCGTTGGGGGTGACGATCGTCAGGTAGTCGATCCGCTCCGACTCGGGCAGCGCCGCCTCGGCCTTGATCAGCGCCCGCCAGTCGGGATAGCCGCGCGGGAAGAACAGCTCGCGGGCCGACGCCAGCGACTCCTCGGGATTGCTCCGCAAGGCGCCGGCGGTCAGCTCGGCCGAGTTGTCCAGGAGGATCGCGCGGCGATGCGGACCGCCGAAGAAGTTGGCCGGTCCCCCGCCGCCGACCATCCCCACCCGCAACTTTCGCTGGCTCATCGTGGTGTCGCTCCATGATCGGGCCTCACGCCAAGAGCCCTTACTCTAGCCCTCTCCCGGAGGGAGAGAGGGGAATACCGGCTCCCTCTCCCTTCGGGAGAGGCCAGGGGTAAGAGGACATCGGGGTGACGTAGGGCATGGTGTGAGGGCCTCTTAGCTTGGCTCGCCCTGTGGGACCCCCGAGGTCGATGGCTCAGGACCGGGGAAGTGCCACTATAGCCAAGCCCGGGGCGGTCGCAAAGGTTCCACTCGGCCTGTCGATCGGGAGGCGAGCGGTCCCTCTCCCGGCGGGTGATCTTCAGGAGGGATTGCCGACGAGCTGGGGGACGTGATCCACCCAGGGCATCGTCGATGGGCCGGGCGTCTCTGGCCGATATGGCAAGTGGACGGTGAAGTGCGACCCTCGGCCGAGGGCCGACTCGACGTCGATCCGGCCGCCGTGCTCCTGGACGATCGAGTAACCAATCGACAGGCCCAGCCCCATCCCCTTGCCCACCGGTTTGGTCGTGAAGAATGGGTCGAAGATCCGCCCGCGCACGCTCGGGTCGATCCCCTGTCCGGTGTCGATGACGTGGATCGTCACGCCGTCGGCCCCGGCGCGGGTCCGGAGGGTGATCGTCCCGCCGTCGGGGCAGGCGTCGAGGGCGTTGGTCAGCAGGATCAGCACCACCTGATTGATCTGCCGGGGGCGGCAGGTCACCGGCGGCACGGGTTCCAGGTCCAGGTCGAGCTCCACCCGCCTCTCGTTCGCCCGGCTGAACATGAGGCTGGCGGTCGAGCGGATCCCCGCATTCAGGTCCGCCTCGGCCAGATCGCTCTCGTCGAGCCGGGCGAACTCGCGGAGGTCCTTGACGATCTGCCGGATCCGCTGCAGCCCCTCGTCCGACCGGTTGATCAGGCGTCGCACGCCCTCCAGCGTGAAGTCCAGGTCGATCGCGTCGGCCCGCTCCCGGATCCTCGCGAGCAGCGCGGGGTCGTGGTCGGCCAGCACCGCGTCGGCCTCGCGGTAGAGGCGGACCAGGTCGAGCACCTGGTCGATGTCGCGCCCGAGCACGGCGACGTTGTTGGTGACGAAGGACAGGGGATTGTTGATCTCGTGCGCGATGCCGGCCACCATCTGTCCCAGCGCCGAGAGCTTCTCGGACTGCACGAGCTGGCCCTCTTTCCGCTCCAGGTCCTGGTAGGCTTGGTGCTTCGCCGCGGCCATCTCCGCCAGGTCCTCGGCCAGTTGCTTCAACTGCTCGTTGGAGCGGGTCAGGTCGTCGGTCGTCTTCCGGAGCGCCTCCTCGGCCCGCACGCGCTCGTCGATCTCGCGCTGGAGCTCCTCCGAGTCGCGCAGGGCCGGCCCTCGCAGCGCGAACGGGATGAGCGCGAGGAGGGTCGCCCACGAGACGAAGGCGACGGCCGGCTTCAGCGTGACCGCGGAGCGATTCTTCGCCACCGAGGAACCGGCCAGATCCAGGACGCGGGTGAACCCGCAGCCAATGATCAAGGCGGCGAAGAGCCCGAAGGCCCAGGGGATCCGCAGGGCTCGCCGCCGCGCGCAGCCGATCAGGAGGATCGGAATGGCCGCGGAGGCGAGCCAGATCATCATGTCGGCCACGTCGTGCACCTGGATCAGCGCCGGCGCCCATTCCCTCGCCTGCTGGGGCCTCGGGAAGCCCGACACGTCGAACAGCCTGAGCGGGAAGTCTTCCATCGCACTCCTCCCCTCCGGGAGTCGCGAACCCGTCTCACCCCGCGCGGCCATGTATCAGCCACGGGCCGGATGAGGAGCCGGGACTCTCGAACCGATGGAAGTCGAGACCGCCACGGGAGTTCTCGGGAAGGCCGCGATGCCTCGCCCTCACGAGGGCATTGCACCAGGGCCATCGGCTTCGAGCATCATCCTCGCATCCGGGCCGTCCGTCCATCGAACTTGCCGTCCCGGGCCGAAATCGACCCCCGGTGCTTCGGGGCCGGCCCTCGCCGACGCAACCCGTTCCCCGAGGTCCCGAGGGTCCTTCTATAAAACTAGGACGAGATTTCGGAGAACTTCCCGGCGGGTGGCTGAGATCTCAGCTTCGATAACCCACCTGCACATCTCGTGCCTTGCCTCACCCGAAGCCCCCTCACCCCGGCCCTCTCCCCCTGCGAGAGAGTTGGAGCGAGGGGGCCTTCCGCTGATCGCGATGAGATGTGGAGAGTCGCGATCGGGCCCACGTCGATGTTAACGGGAACTCTCCTCCGTCTCCACCGCGGCGGGGGGGAGCGGGTTGCCTTCGGGGTCGAGGACGTTGATGACCTTGACGAACGGCAGCGACCGCAAGCCGGGATCGACCTTGGCGCGGTCGCCCACGACCAGGATTGTCATCCGGCTCGGGTCGAGGTAGGTCCGGGCGACGCGATCGACGTCGGCCTTGGTGACGGCCTCGACCTTCGACGGGTAGGTCGTGAAGTAGTCGTCTGGCAGGTGGTAGAGCACCAGGTCGGCGAGCGTGCCGGCGACGCCGAAGGTCGTCTCGAACTTGTTGGGGAAGCCCCGGATGATCCGGTCCTTGGCGAAGGCCAGCTCGGCGTCGGTGACGGGGCGCGGGCCGGTGATGTCGGTCAGCTCCTTGATCAGCTCGACCAGCGCCTCCTTGGTGAACCGGGAATCGACCGCGCCGCCCGCCTCGAACGGGCCGGGGCCCAGGCGGAAGCTGAAGTGTGAGTGGGCACCGTAGCTGTAGCCCTTCTCCTCGCGGAGGTTGAGGTTGATCCGGCTGGAGAACTGCCCGCCCAGGATGGCGTTCATCACCGTCAGCGGGAAGTAGTCGGGCGTGCCCCGGGGGGCGCCGACCTGGCCGACGGCCAGGACCGACTGCGCCGCGGCCGGCTTGTCCACCAGGTAGACCGTCACTTCGCGTGCGCCCTGCCGCGGCTCGGGCAGCGCGGCGCTGGGGGCCTCGCCGGGTCTCCAGCCCTTCAGCGTTTCCTCCAGGGCGGCCGTGATGGCCTCCGGCGTGGCGTCGCCGACGACGATCAGGCTGGCGTTGTTGGGCAGGAAGAGCCGTCGGTGGAACCCGACGATGTCATCGCGGGTCAGCGCCCGGATCGACTTCGGCGTGCCGAGGTCGGGGCGGCCGTAGGGGTGCTCCTGGCCGTAGAGGACGCGCGGGAAGACGACGCCCGAGATCGACTCGGCGTCGTCGAGCTGGTGCTGGAGGATCGCCAGCCGCTGCTGCCGGACCCGCGCCAGCTCCTTCTCGGGGAACGAGGGGTGGAGCAGCACGTCGCTGTAGAGCTCCAGCGCCCGCGCCGTGTGCTTGGTCAGCGTCGTCAGCGACAGGGTGCTCGACTCGAGCTTGCCGTTGGCGTCGATCGAGGCGCCGATCTCCGACAGCGCCCCGGCCAGCCCCAGCGCGTCGCGCGAGGTGGTCCCCTCGGTCAGCAGCTCGGCGGTCATCGAGGCGAGCCCCTCCTTGCCGGCGGAGACGAGCGTATCGCCCCCCTTGACGACCAGGTTCAGGGTCAGGATCGGCAGCGAGTGCCGCTCGGCGATCAGGACCTCGAGGCCATTGGAGAGCGTCCGGCGCGTGACGGGGGGTGGGGTGAACTCGGGAGTTGGGCCGATCCTGGGCATCACCGAGCGGTCGAACGTGTCCTCGACCTCGGCAATCTTCGGGCTTGTGATCGGCGCCTGCGACGCGCGATCGACCTCGACCTCGGGCGCGCGCGGCGTCGGCGGGCCGGGGACGACGTCGAGCCGGACTCGCCTGGCCGTCAGGTACTGCCGCGCGACGCGCCGGACGTCGGCCGGCGTGACGGCGAAGAGCCGGCGCATCTCGGCCGTGTAGGCCATCGGGTCGCCGAACTCGACGTTATAGCTGTTGAGGTAGTCGGCCTTCTTGCCGGCGGCCTGCAGCGCCACGACGAGCTGGCTCTCCTGGGTGTTCCGCGCCTTGAGCACCTCCGACTCGGTCGGCCCCTCCGCCTGGAGCCGCGCGATCTCGGCGTCGGCGATCTTGACCAGCTCGTCGAGCGGCTGGCCCGGCCTGGCGTAGAGCGTGACGGTGAACTCGCCCGCCAGGGCGGTGGCGGGATGGCCCGCCTCGACGTGCGCGGCGAGCTGACGGTCGTACATCAAGGCGCGGAACAGGCGGTTCTCCTTGTCGATCCCGCCCAGGACCAGCGACAGGACGTCCAGCGCCTGCTCGTCGGCGTCGCCACGCGGGCCGGTCGGCCAGACCAGCTCGACGCGGGGCAGCGAGACGCGGTCGGTCAACGTGAGGTGCTTGGCCTCGGCCAGCACCGGGACGTCGGGCGCCATCCTGGGGACTTCCGGACCCCGCGGCAGAGGGCCGAAGTACTTCGCGACCAGCCGCTTGGCCTGGGCCGGGTCGATATCGCCCGCGATGCAGAGGCTGGCGTTGTTGGGACTGTAATAGGTCCTGAAGAACGCCGAGACGTCTTCCAGGCTGGCGGCGGAGAGGTCGGCCATCGAGCCGATGACGCTGTGGTGGTAGGGGTGGTCGGGCGGGTAGAGCGCGCGCAGCAGCGTCTCGTGCGCCTGGCCGTAGGGCTGGTTGTCGTACCGCTGCCGCCGCTCGTTCTTGACCACGTCGCGCTGGTTGTCGAGCTTCGCCTGGGTCAGCGCCGGCAGGAGGAAGCCCATGCGGTCGGCCTCGAGCCAGAGCGCCAGCTCGAGCGCGTTGCTCGGGACGTTCTCGTAATAGTTGGTCCGATCGGTGCTGGTGCTCCCGTTGATCTGGGCGCCGACCTTCTCGATCGGCCCGAAGTACTCGTCGTCGTGATGCGCCGAGCCCTGGAACATCAGGTGCTCGAAGAGGTGGGCGAACCCGGTCCGGCCCGGCTTCTCGTTCTTCGAGCCGACCTTGTACCAGATGTTGACGCCGACGACGGGAGTCGTGTGGTCCTCGTGGAGGATGACCTCCAGGCCGTTGGG
>JAFANO010000114.1 GCA_019232645.1 Planctomycetaceae bacterium
TCGCGCAGGTCGAGGGGCTGGTCCTGAAGTTCCTCCTGAATTTCGGGGTCGCCTCGGGGCGGCGGATCGCCGACGAGCTGGGCCTACCGTTCGGCATCTTCCCCGACTTCCTCCGCCAGTTGAAGAACCAGCAGATCGTGTCGTACACCGGCGACGCGGCCGCCAACGATTTCAACTACGCGCTGACCGACGCCGGCCGCGCCCGCGCCAAGGTCGCTTTCGAGGAGTGTGCCTTCATCGGCACGGCCCCCGTCCCGTTCACCGACTACCTGGAGGCCGTCGCCGCGCAGACGATCACCGCCGAGCGCCCCAAGATGGCCGACCTCCGCCGCGCCTTCTCCGACCTGCTGGTCTCCGAGTCGATGTTCCAGACCCTCGGCCCGGCGATCAACTCGGGCCGCGGCATGTTCCTCTACGGCTATCCCGGCAACGGCAAGACGAGCATCGCCGAGCGGATCACGCGCTGCTTCGGCTCGACGATCTGGATCCCTCGGGTCATCACCGTCGAGGGGCAGATCCTCAAGCTCTTCGACCCGGCCAACCACGAGGTGGTCCGGCCCCGCCGCGGGGGCCTGCTCCGGACCGACGACCAGGACGACCGCTGGATCGAGATCAAGCGGCCGACGATCGTCGCCGGAGGCGAGCTGACGATGGAGAACCTCGAGATCCACTACAACCCGGCGACCAAGATCTGCGAGGCCCCGCTCCAGATGAAAAGCAACAACGGTTGCTTCCTCATCGACGACTTCGGCCGCCAGCGGATGCAGCCGATCGAGCTCCTGAACCGCTGGATCATCCCCCTGGAGAAGCGCTACGATTTCCTGACGCTGCCCAGCGGCAAGAAGATCCGGGTCCCCTTCGACCAGCTCATCCTGTTCTCCACGAACCTCGAGCCGAAGCAACTGGTCGACGAGGCGTTCCTCCGGCGGATTCCCTACAAGATCAACGCCTCCGACCCGACCGAGGCGACCTTCCGCCGCCTCTTCGAGATCTTCGCCCCCAGCCTCGGGTTCAAGAGCGTCGATCAAGCCGTGCTCGACGACCTGATCGAGCGCCATTACCGCCGGATGAACCGCCCGTTCCGCGCCTGCCAGCCCCGAGACCTCTTGCTCCAGGTCCGCAACCATTGCGTCTTCAACGAACTGCCCCTGGATCTGACGACCGAATACTTGGACATCGCTGTGGGCAACTACTTCACCGTGATCTAAGGGGGGGACGTTGGGAAGGGGATGATCGTCCGCCGAAGGTCGTGGCGAAATTCGCCGGTGGGACCTCTGAAAGCCAGCCGGCCGCGTCGGCACGCGCGGGCGGCTCGGCGTCGGGCCTCAGGGTCGAATCCTCGGCGTCGCATTGGACGCTTTCCGAACCATCAGCCTACACCTCGAGGGCCCGCGGGCCTGCGTCGCGACTTCACTGGACGCTTGACAGCTTCGATGAAGAGATTTTACGATGATGCGCGATGAGATCCCGCTTGATCCAGGTCGTACCGCCGCCAAATGTTGGGGGGCGGTTGCTGGTTGACGGATCCCGCGGGGGCTGACACGCAACGTGGCGATCGTTCCGGGATGCGGAGAGCCGGGTCAATGACCCGCTATTCGGCATCCCGTCGTCATCTTCGATCGTCTTCCGCCCGGAGATCGCTCATGCGGATTGCCCTGGACGCGATGGGGGGTGACCATGCCCCCGGCCCGATCGTCGCCGGTGCCGTGGAGGCCGTCCGCGACCAGTCGGACCTGACCGTCGTGCTCGTCGGCGATCGCGAGCGGATCGAAGCCGAATTGCGCAAGGCGCGCAACCCGGCTCATGACCGCCTGCCGATCCAGTATGCCAGCCAGGTCGTCGGCATGGACGAGAAGCCGGTGGAAGCGCTCCGCAAGAAGCGCGACAACTCGATCTCGAAGTGCTGGGGCCTGATGGCCAGCGGCGACGTCAAGGCGGTGGTCTCGGCCGGCAACACCGGCGCCATGGTCGCCTCGGCGCTCTTCAACGCCAAGATGTTCCTGCCCGGCATCCGCCGGCCGGGGATCGCCGCGATCTTCCCCTCGCACCAGGGGCCGATCGTCATCATCGACGTCGGCGCCAACATGAATGCCAAGGCCGAGGACCTGTACCAGTACGGGGTCATGGGGTCGATCTACGCCGAGACGATCCTGGGCGTCACCGAGCCCAGGATCGGGCTGCTGAACGTCGGGACCGAGGAGGAAAAGGGGACCGACCTGACCAAGGCCACCCGCGCGCTCTACCAGCAGAGTCCCCTGGCGCACCGCTTCGTCGGCAACGTCGAGGGCCGCGACATCTACGAGGGCCACGCCCGCGTGGTCGTCTGCGAGGGGTTCGTGGGGAACGTCCTGCTGAAGGCGGGCGAGGGGGCCGTCGAGTTCCTCTTCGCGACGCTCAAGCAGGAGCTGGCGCGGCTCTTGCCCGGCCTCCCGGCCGACGCCGGCCAGTCGCTGGTGGGGGGCCTCAGCGGGCTGAAGACGCGCTACGAATACCATGAATTCGGAGGCGGCCCTCTGCTGGGGATCCGGGGCGCGTGCATCATCTGTCACGGGGCCTCGGATGCCCGCGCCATCAAGAACGCCCTGCGCGTCGCCGGGACGCTGGCCGAGGACCGGCTCAATCAACAGATCGTCGAGCAACTGGCCGCCGCCCCGAACGAGGTGGTCGCCGACGCGTCGGGCTCCTGAGCCCCGCCTCGGCGAAGCCCGGACGCCGACGCCCTCGGAACATCCCGGGATCGCCTCCCGACTGCCCGGCCGCTCGGTCGTGAAAGGGACGTAGAGATGTCGCCAGCCGCCGAACGACCCAGCAAGATCGCCTTCTTGTTCCCCGGCCAGGGCGCGCAGTCCGTCGGCATGGGCCGCGCGCTGTACGACGAGCTGCCGGCCGCCCGCGCCCTGTTCGATCGCGCCGGCGAGGTCCTCGGGTTCGACCTCAAGGCGGTCTGCTTCGAGGGCCCGGCCGAGATCCTGGAGGCGACCGACGTGAGCCAGCCGGCCATCTTCGTGGCCAGCCTGGCGGCGCTGGAGGGCCTCAAGGTGAGCGACCCCGGCGTGGTGGACGCCTGCGCGGGGGCGGCCGGGCTGAGCCTCGGCGAATACACGGCGCTGGTCTCCGCCGGCGCGCTCGACTTCGAGACCGGCCTGGCGATCGTCCGGCTCCGCGGCCAGGCGATGCAGGCGGCGTCGGCGGCCCGGCCCAGCGGCATGGCGAGCGTCGTGGGCCTCGACGAGCCCGCGATCGACGAGCTTTGCCGCCGGATCGCGCCGTTCGGCCGGCTCTGGAAGGCCAACCTGCTCGGGCCTGGCAACATCGTCGTCTCGGGCGAGCGCGGGGCGCTGGAGCGCCTGGAGCCGA
>JAFANO010000279.1 GCA_019232645.1 Planctomycetaceae bacterium
TGAGGGAGAACTTCGCGTGGCTGAACCGGTTCGCGCTGTCATTGCTGAAGCAGCATCCCGGCCGCCAGAGCGTGGCCATGAAACGCCGTAGCTGTGGCTGGAGCGACGCCTTCTTGATGGAAGTCGCTACCGGATCAATAAGTTAGAGGCTATCCGGTAACGTTTCCCTGTAATTCCCGGTATTTGAACGGCACCGGTTTCCTGGACAAATCTGGTTTCAAGAGCCTGAGCATGCGATGAATCGAACTCACCTTGATCATCGCCTCGCTCGACCCAGCGGACCGCTCATAGTCCCGGCTGTTCCGCCGGTAGCGACCGAGCCAGGCGAACGTCCGCTCCACGACCCACCGCCGGGGCAATCTCACATACCCCTCCGAGCCGGGCGGACGCCTCACCACCTCAATCCGATAGCCGGCCGCGGTCGTCACCAGCCACCCCTCGAGCTGGTGGTTGTGGTACTTCGAGTCGGCCCAGAGCACCTCCAGCCGTGTCCGATGTTCCGCCGTCAGGCGCGCCAGCACCTCGGGGGCGAACGTCCCGTCGTCGGCCGAGGCCACCGAGACCACGACGACCAGCAGCAACCCCAAGGTGTCCACGAGGATGTGTCGCTTCCGCCCGGTGATCTTCTTGCCCCCGTCGTAGCCCCGGTCGTCGGCGATCTCGGTCGCCTTGACGGTCTGGCTGTCGATGCTCCCGGCGCTGGGCGTCGGCTCCTTCCCGGCGGCGACCCGCACCTGGCGACGGAGGGCGTCGAGGATCTTCTGCCAGGTGCCGTCGGCCTTCCACTGGGCGAAGTGGTCGTACACGGGGGCGGATTCCCGAAAAGAGTCACGCTGCGATCGCCTCATTCTGCTCTGAGGACTGGGGTTGCGACGCCGGCGGCTCGATCTGCACACCCGAGTTCAACTCCGCCATGATGTCCGGTGCCTCCCACTGCCAGTCGTGTCGCCGGTCCCTCTCCATCGCCTCCTGCACCCGCTCCATCGTCTCCTCCCACCGTCCCGTCAACGCCGTCGCACGCAGCACCAACATCGCCTCGGCGTTCTCTTCCCGCCAGTAGATCCCATTGCCCTTCAGCCGCAGGTTGATCACCCGACGGATTGCGCTCTCCACCGCGCCGCTGCCCAACGGACGCCCGCGATACCCGAACCAGTCGTATCGCAGGTGGGCCTCGTGCTTCTCCAGGAACTCGATCTCCACCCACACCCCCGCGTCGTCGGGCTGCGTCTGCGCCATCCTTCGGAGCGTGGCGACCACCTCCCGGCTACGGCCCGCACGCAACTGCTGGCGCAGGGTTCGATACGTCGCCGCTCGCTCCGCCTCCGACAGGCCCAACGCCTGCAACGCCAGGCTGACATGGTGCGCCGCGTGGTAGCAATCTAGGATCCGCTCGACCCGCTTCGGGTCCAATCCCGCACGCGCGATCACCCAATCCAGCCGGTTCCAGATCCAGGGCGCCCCGTCCGAGACGAAGGACACGGCCTTGGCCCGCGCCGCCCCCAAGCGATGCAGGTGGAACGCCAGCAGCTCCATCAGGTGATCCGGCCCGTTCATCGTGCCGTCGATCCAGGGGCGCGTCGCCTTGAGTATCCGGCCCTTGCGGTCGCTGAGGTAGAGGATCAACAGCTTCGGCTCGCGCCACTCGATGCGGATTTTGCGGCGGTGCTTCACCCCCTTGCGCTTGGTGGTCGCGACCTGGGTGCGGATGCGGACCCGTCCGCCATCGACCTGGGCGACGACGTGCTGCCCGACCATCTCCTGGCCCGCCGGGAGTCGCCCGTCGCGATAGCGCCGCAAGTAGCGGGTCCGCGTCGCCAGGACCTCGGCCCCCAACTGCCGGGCCATGCGGTGGACCGCCTTCTCGTCGAGCGTCGGCCCCTGGTGGCGGAGTTCGTCGCGGGCCAGCTCGATCGAGGGGAGCAAGGCGGTGAGGCGGCCCACCCGGCTCTGCAGGGCCGGGGTGGCCCCCTTGCGGATGCCCAGGGCGGCCAGCTCGGGATAGGTCCCGGCCCCCTCCGGGCCCCGCCCCTTGGCGGTGCGTGCCTTGGGGGCGCAGTAGGTCGTGGCGATCCAGACGACCAGGCCGCCCAGGAGACGGAGCTTCAGCCGCCGCGTCTCCGGGGGGCGTCGCGATCGGTCGCCGCCGGGCCCCCCTTTTTCTCGGGTACGGCCCGATTCTCTGAGGTCGTGGCTTCGGCCAGGAGGCTGGCGGTCAGCTGGTCGGCGAGGCGACGGAAGCGGTCGTGGATCTCGCATTCGATCTGAGCGAAGCTGGCGGGGTCGTGGTTCAGTCGGTCGAGCAACCGCCGCTTCATGTCATCGATCTGGTGGCTCAGCGTCGCCGTGATGTCGGCCAGCGGAGGGACGCCGGGGCCGGTCTTGGACTGGTGGCGGATTTCCATCTTTGCCTCGCCGGTGCGGGGGAGCAAACCGTTCGGAGGCTATGCTATCGAGACCCACGATTCATCGCCACTTTTTGGGAATCGGCCCGGCATTCGCTCCACAGCCCGGGCTGTCAACAGCCGTCCGGCGATGGTAGCGGCACACCCAGGCCGCACCCGGGCCCAGGGTCAATGTCCTAAGGTCCAGGGCGAAGGACGAGGGGGCTCTCGCCCGGGCCGCCGGCTCACGGTGGGGGCGGGGCGATCGGGGGACAGGGGGGTCCGATAAGGCAATCCTGTGTTTCGTCCGCCGATTGCATCACGAGGGGCGCCTCCCGGACGACGGCGCGTCGCGGTCGCGGCCCGGCTCCCGATCCGGGTCCTCTCGGGCCGGCTGCACGACCCCTGCGACCGCTACAAATTAGCGAATCGAGACATAAGCTCGATTATCGGACGGTGCGGCCGCGGCCAGAAAACCAGGCGAAAAACTCCCCCAGGCCCTGCGAGACGACCCGACGAACGGTTGACGTAATTGGATGCAGGGTGCCAGATAGCTCCGAAGAAACCGTGCCAGTTACCGGCGAACTTAACACCCTTCCCTTCCGTCCCCCAGTCCTGACGGAGACTGATAGCGGACGTTGACAAAAGCCTAAGTTTTGCGATTCGGACACATACCCTGGATTCCATGGCATTTTCGTGTTGCAAAAGTCTGACGCAAAACCTTCGCCTTTTGCGACGAGTTTTGCGACAAGCGAACAGGGATGCCGACTCGAAATCCTCAGTGTTTACCGAGGGAAACTCCTCGCTTGAGCCTGAATTGACTTTTCGCGGGGTAATGCAAAAACCCCCAACTACTGCGGGCGGTCGGACGATGCACGAACTGACGATCACGCCGGAGGGTCATCTCCTCGTTCGAGAGACGTCGCTGGCAACCTCGGATCGGAAACCCTCGAAACGGCTCCTCGAAGCGTACACAGAGAGCCCGGCGCGCGGGATGTTCTTCTCGGCGACCGAGGAGATGGACGCGGCCCTGCCGCCGCCGTTCGAGTTCGCCCGATCCATCGCCCAGCTTTATCTCACGAACCTTTGCCACGCCGCCATCGCGGAGCCCGGCGGAGCCGTAACCGAACTCCCACCCCCTCCGGCCGATCTCGAGCGGGCCGTTCTCCAGGCCCCGCCCATGACCGGGTTGGAGTACCTTTCGGAACAAGTCCTTTCGAATTGGTGGCGCGACCTGGATGCACTCGCCCACAGCGAGATCAAGCGCCACCCCGGCGGCACGCAAGGCTATCTGCGAGAGCGCAACCCGCAATGGCGATACGTCGGTCGCGTGACGTTGCATCTGGCCGAGAACAAGCGGAATCCGGATTATCCGTTCGCCTTTCTGGCCACGTTCGCCAACGGTTTGACGCCGCAGGGCAAGGTGAAGCACGAACCCCTGGGCCGGGCGCTTCAGCAGTACGCCGGGGAACAGAACCGCGAGGCGATGCTCACCCTTCTGCTCCCGATTTCCAGAGCCGCCGAATCCTCGGAATTGATTCGCCGACTCGTCGATTCCGCGGAGATCTATCACCCCCTCGCGTGGTCCCCGAAGGAAGCGTACGAGTTCCTCAAGGCGATACCCCTGTTCGAATCGAGCGGACTGATCGTACGCGTGCCCGATTGGTGGAACGCCCAGAAGCCGGCCCGGCCCCGCGTCAGCGTGAAGATCGACACGAAGAATTCGGCGGGCATCGGGGTCGATTCGCTGCTGGAGTTTTCCGTCGGCGTCAGTCTGGAGGGAGAAACGCTCGGTCCCGACGAGATTGCCCAGTTGCTCGAGTCCAGCAGCGGCTTGATCCCGCTGAAAGGGAAGTGGGTCGAGGTCGATCGTGAGAAGCTGAATGAAGCTCTGACTCACTGGAAGCGCGTCGAAAAGGATGTTCGCCGGGAAGGCATCTCGTTCTTTCAAGGGATGCGCCTCCTTTCCGGGGCGAATCTCGCTAAGGAGCAAGAGGAGGGGAGTGAAGCGTCGATTCGCGAGTGGACGGGCCTGACCGCCGGGGCGGAGCTGGATTCCGTTCTCAAGGGTCTGCGCTCTCCCGAGACCCGGCTGGAGAAGGCTCCTCCCGAGTTGAAAGCGGAGCTTCGCCCGTATCAGCAGACGGGCTACTCCTGGCTGCGATTCGTCGCGCGCCTGGGACTGGGCGCTTGCCTGGCTGATGACATGGGCCTCGGCAAGACGGTCCAGGTTATTTCGCTGCTGCTCGAGCTTAAGCGCGAGCAATCAAAGAAGAAGGCGGCGAGCCTGCTGGTCGTGCCGGCTTCTTTGATCGCGAACTGGAAGTCGGAGCTGGGGAAGTTCGCGCCGAGCCTTTCGTACGCCGTAGTCCATCCGTCGGAAGTGAACGCGAAGGGGAGCGAGGTCGGGCTCGCGGACGTGGATGTGTTCGACTTGATCGTGACCACCTACGGCATGCTCGTCCGCACGGACTGGATGAAGCGGTATCGCTGGCGACTGGTGATCCTCGACGAGGCCCAGGCGATCAAGAACTCGGGCACGAAGCAGACGCGCGCCGTGAAGGAATTGACCGCCGGCACCCGGATCGCCATGACGGGCACGCCCGTCGAGAATCGCCTGTCGGATCTCTGGTCGCTCTTTGATTTCTTGAACCCCGGGCTCTTGGGCACGGCCAAGCAATTCAGCTCGTTCGTCAAGAAGCTGCAAGACGCGTCGGTTCCTTCGTTCGAACCGCTTCGAAGTCTCGTTCGCCCCTACATTCTTCGGCGGCTGAAGACTGACAAGTGTGTGATCGCCGATCTTCCCGACAAAACGGAGGTGAAAGCCTTCTGCTCGCTGAGCAAGCACCAGGCGGCCCTCTATCAGAAGGCGGTCGAAGAACTCGCCGAGCAGTTGGATGCCACGGACGGAATTCAGCGCCGGGGAATCGTTTTGACCCAGCTCATGCGGCTGAAGCAGATCTGCAATCATCCCGCGCAGGTGACCGGCACCAATGACTACGCGGCCGACCGGAGCGGCAAGTTTCGACGACTGGCGGAGATCGCCGAGGAGATCGCGTCCCGGCAGGAGAAAGTGCTCGTTTTCACGCAGTTTCGCGAGATCACCGAACCGCTGGCCGGGTTCCTCGCCACGCTGTTTGGTCGACCCGGGTTGGTGCTCCACGGGGGGACGAGCGTCCCGAAGCGGAAGGAGTACGTCGACCGATTTCAACGGGAAGACGGCCCGCCCTTTTTCGTGCTGTCGCTGAAAGCCGGTGGGACCGGGCTGAACCTGACGTCGGCGTCGCACGTGATCCACTTCGACCGCTGGTGGAACCCCGCCATCGAGAACCAGGCAACCGACCGCGCCTTCCGGATCGGGCAGAAGAAGAACGTGCTCGTTCATAAGTTCATTTGCCTGGGAACGGTCGAAGAGCGGATCGACGAGATGATCATGCGGAAGACCCAGGTCGCGGACGAGGCAATCGGCGGTAACGAATCAGGAGAGGTCTTGTTGACCGAAATGGACGACGATACGTTATTGCAATTCGTGAAGTTGGATCTCCATCAGGCGATCGACGCCTGACGAGGACGACAGGAGGGAGGATAATCTTATGGGCTGGCGCTACGGCTACAAGCCTTACGTCCCAGTGGCCAAGCGGCGCGCTCAAGCCGCGAAGGAAGTCGCCAAGCGGGTCAAGAAGGGGCAGGCAGTCTCCCCTGTCGTCATCGAGGGTCGAGCCATCGTCTCGACCTTCTGGGGCAAGGCGTGGTGCACGAACCTGGAGAGTTACAGCGACTTTGAGAACCGCCTGCCGCGCGGGCGGACGTACGTCCGCAACGGCTCGGTCGTGGACCTGAAGATTGAGAAGGGGCGGATCAAAGCCCTCGTGAGCGGATCGGAACTTTACACGGTTCAGATCGAAATCGTCGCGCTCCCCCAGCAAGCCTGGCAGGTCGTGAAAGAACTGTGCGCGGGCAAGATCGGCTCGCTGGTCGAGTTGTTGCAGGGGAAGCTCTCGAACGCGGTCATGGAGGCCGTGACGGATCGGGCTGAGGGGCTTTTCCCGAAGCCGAAAGAGATCAAGATGCATTGCAGTTGCCCGGACTACGCGGGGATGTGCAAGCATCTGGCCGCGGTGATGTATGGGATCGGAAATCGCCTCGACTCATCACCCGAGTTGCTCTTCGAGCTCCGTGGGGTGGATCACCAGGAATTGATCGAACAGGCGATCCCCGCAGCCCCGACGCGGGCCAAACACGGCGCCCCCACGATCGAGTCAGCCGAGCTGGGCGCTATCTTCGACATCGAAATCAACGACTCCCCGGCCGCAGAACCGCCGAACTCGAAAACGACCACGAAGAAGGCCCCCAAGGTCAAGAAGGCCCCGGCCGCGACGAAGCCCGCCACAGTGAAGAAGGCCGCCGAGAAGAAAATCGCTGAGGTGAAGAAGGCTGCCGGGAAGAAAACCGCTACGGTGAAGAAGGCCACCGCCGCGACGAAAAAGAAGGCGACGAAGGTTTCCAAGAAGGGGTAGGGCGAGAGAACAGGTTCCATCGGGAACGCCGCAAATCAGCAGCCACCGGCAGAGCCGGTGGTATGAGGAAGGCCCCTTGAAGGGGCCGTCCGTCGAAGCTCAGTTGGCCTTGGTCCCGATCCTGGTGGCGGTCCGCTCGCTCACCGAGGGGCCGCTGGCTCCGGGCGTTCTCTCATCCCACAGCCTGGGGGATCCCCTTCACGTGGGATCGACTCGGCCCCTCCGGACATGGCCGTCCTCATGTCCCTCGGTGCCTTCCTCGAGGGGGGCCGTCGCAAATCCACGCCGGGAACGGCAGAGCCTGTAGGAGTCTCACCGCCTGAGGC
>JAFANO010000281.1 GCA_019232645.1 Planctomycetaceae bacterium
CCGGTCCGGTCAGGGCCAGCGTGGCCGCGGCCGCCGCCGCGCGCAAGAGGGGGACAGCCGAGGCCGGGTCGTGGTGCGGCTGCCTCAGGGCGGCGCGATACCACAGCTCGGCCAGGGCGAGCGGCCCGCCGGGTTCGTCCCCGGGGCTGGACGCCAGCGCCGCTTCCAGCCGCAACGCGGCGCCCCCCGGGTCGACCAGCGCCGCCCAAAGGAGCCCGTGTCGCGAGAGCACTTCGCTCGCACACGCGCTCACACCGAGGCTCGATATGATCCGATCGGCCCCGTCGCGCGCGGCGTTGTGCACCGACGCTTCGCGCGTCCGGGCCGCGCCGGCCGAGAGGACCGAACCGAGCATGATCGTGATCGCCAGCCCCCGGCAGGGACTCAACGGGGCGACGGGGCGCCCGGCGGCGCTCGGTGGACGCACGCCGTCAAGCATCACAGTGAACCTCGCGCGCCCGGCAGTCGGGAAGACCGCGCCGGGCTCCCCGAAGCCGACCCAAGGAGAGGGCGAGCTCGACCGTCGATCCGTCGAGTGAGTTGCCACGGGGTCGTCAGCGAACCCGGGGCACCCGGTCGCTCGTAATCCGGGTGACCCGGCATCATCCTTTCTTCGGACCTCTCGGAATCGCAACTGAAGCACATCCGGAGGAATACGAAAGGTGCGTCCTCCGGGCTCGCGGCGCATCGTGTGATCGCGTCTCCGAAACCGCCGGGACGGGGGAGAACCCGCAACGTCCCTCCAAACCGCCTTGTCCAAGACAGCACGGCCGTTATGCCCATAAGCCGATACCGATCCTTTTGGGATACCGTGACCGGGTGTCCGCTGACTGCGCCTTCCACCTGGAATAGCTCGGTCGGCTCCGCCTCGGATCTGAGGAACACCCGGCCAAGCCGCTGAGTTCGAGGTGAGATGAGCCCCGGACGGGGGCTCGACGCATCGGCGTGCGTCGGGAGACGTCTGCCTTGCGTGATCCGGACCCGGAGGTGTAACTGCGGTCCTCCCCCGGTCGCCATTTCGGGGCCGCCGTAGGACGTTGGTACGCCGGGCGGGCGGGGTATCCCGCCGAGGGGACGCCCGTCGGAGAAGTGGCGAAGCAGATGCTCCGCTACGACATCGATCACATCCCGGTGGTGCGGGAGGTCGTGCCGGTCGGGATCGTCTCCCGCCACGACCTGCTGCGGATGATCGTCCGACAGGCCGAGGCCACGTGAGGCCGGTGGACGAGGTGTCCGAGCGGTCGGGTGGCGCTCGAGGAACCGGTGACGGCTCGAGAGATCGATGGCGCTTCGCGGGGGAGAGCCATGACCCCGGATCTTCGGCAGATCAACAGCGATCTCGCGCGCCCCAGATGTGCGGAAAGAGGGTTCAATATCGCATTTGGTTGGGCATTTTTTTGTTGCGTTCCCGAGGGAGTGCGACCATGATCAGCCCCACGGGCAAGTTCGGGACAACGAGCGGGTTTCCTGATCGGATTGAGTCCGAATGCGGCGGAAAGTGAGGAATTCGATGAGACGCGCGACGTCGGTGGTGTGCCTCGCGGCGGCCCTGGCGGCCCAGGGGCTCGAGGCGCGAGGGCAGGCTCAGCCCGAGGCGCGGGATCTCTCCGGGGTCGTCGTCGCGCTGGCGGCGCGGGAATCGGCGGCCCTTGTCAAGGCGTTCAACGAGCGCAATCTGAAGGACGTCGCCGCCCTGTTCACCCCGGACGCCGACTTCGCGTTCCTCCAGGGGTCCAGCATCGAGAGGCTCGAGTTCGCCCTGATCCGCGGCCGGGAGGAGATCGTGCGCAACTTCGAGACGTTCTTCTCCGTCTTCCCGGACTCCAGGCTCAACTATACGGTCCTCTATGCCCGGCTGATCGAGCCGGACGTGCTGATCAGCGACTCTAAATTCGAGATCTCAGGGCTCCCCCGCGACGCCGGGCCGATCCGGGGCCGGGCCGTGACCATCCGCGTGCTGGAGTCCGGCGTGTGGAAGATCGCCGTTGAGCGGAATGTCTCCAGGACCCCCGTGGCGAAGTAGCCGACGCGCCGCCCTCCTCGACCGCGAGGCCGCCCGGCGGACCCCTCGATCGACCAAACCCAGGTGAACGGGCCCGGCCGCACTCCGGGGCCGAGGAACCATCATGAGCCGCGCCATGAAGATGCTGGGGCTGGTGGTCGCCTCGCTCGTGGTCGCCTACGCCGCCACGGCGTGCTGGCGGTCACCGCCCGGCCCGCGTCCGGGCCTCAGCTTGGTCCCGAGTGGAACGGGCCGGCCGCTCCAGGCCCGGTCGGCGCCCCGGACGGACCGGGTGACACGCGTGCACGCCCTCGCGCGCCTGGAGCCGGCCGGGGGATTGATCATCGTCGGCGCGCGGCCGGGGATCCGGATCGAGCGCGTGCTCGTCGCGGCCGGCGACCTGGTCCGGGCCGGCCAGCCGCTGGCAATCCTCGAGGGCCAGGCAGAGACCCGGCGCCGGCTCGCGCTGGCTGAGGCCCAGAAGGCCGAGGTCCTCCATCAGAGGGCCCAGAGGCGCAACCAGCTCGCCGTCGAGCGCGCCCGCGAGGACCGCCTCCAGCCGATCCGCCTTGCGGTACTCGAAAACATCACCAAGGCCCTCAAGGCGGAGGACGAGCGCATCTCGCAGGACATCGATGTGCTGGGCAAAGATCCCCAGGCCGTCCGACAGCGCGAGGAGCTCGCGCTGAAGCTCGACCAGGTGCGCATCGAGTCGTATAAGGCCTTCTTCGAGCTCGAGCAGGCCCGCGCCGACCAGGCCTTGCTCGACCGCAAGCGGCGCGTCGAGGACCAGGCCCTGGCCGACGGCGGGCCGGACGACCAGGTGCTCGATCGCCAGATCGACCTCGCCCGCGCCGCGCTCGACGCGACGACGGTCGAGGCCCCCATCGCCGGTCAAGTGCTCGAGGTGCTGGCGCACGGCGACGAGGTCAGCTCGGGGCCGCTCGTGACGCTGGGCGACCTGAGCGCGATGGACGCCGTGGCCGAGGTCGATCAAGCGGACGCGGGCCAGCTCAAGGAGGGGGACGCGGCCGAGGTCACGATCCTGGGGACGACCGTGCCGGGCACGGTCACGCGGGTCGGCCGCTTCGTCGGGCGCAACCAGTTGATGAACGTCGACCCGCGGACGTTGCAGGACCTTCGGGTCCTGAAGGTCACGATCCGGCTCGGCACGGCGCAGCCGGCCGGCCGGTTCGTCAACATGCAGGTGGAAGTGGCCATCACGCCGGGCGCGGCGCCGGCCCGGTGAGCACGCACAGCCCGAGGCGCCGGTCGGGGGTGGGTCGGATGCGGAGCGGTGTGCATCGGATCGCGCGGTGGCTTCCCCGGCCACCGCTGGCGCTGCGCAACGTGCGCCATGGCGGGACGCGGACCTTGGTGGCGGTCATCGGCATGGCGCTGGCGGTCGTGATGGTGCTGCTCCAGCTCGGCTTCCTGGAGGCGGTCCGGATCACGGCCGCGATCAACTACGACCAGCTCGACTTCGACGTGGCCCTGGTGTCGACCGAGTTCGAGCATTTCTATGCTCCGGGGCGATTCCCCGGCGCGCGGCTGACGCAGGCGCAATCTCTGCCGGAGGTGACGGCGGCCCGGCCGCTCTTCACGCGGATGAACTTCTGGCGGTGCCCTTCCTACCCTCCCGCGACTGGCCGCGACCCGGCGCTTGAGGGCGGTGGGGAGTCATCGTCCCACAATGCGCTGGCGCGGTGGTGGCTGGGCGCGCGGCGGCCTCGGCCGCTCCAGCGGCGCGCCCTCCTTGTGCTGGGCATCGACCCGGACCGGAATCCGTTCCACGACCCGATCCGCCGCCAGATCGCGGCGGCCGGGTCACGCCTGCGCGAGGACGACCGCGTCCTGTTCAACGACCGCTCGAACCCCGACTTCGGTTGGGACCAGTGGCCCCGGTTCACCGGCTGGGAGCTGGGGAACCGGCGGGTCGAGGTGATCGGGCCGTTCAGCCTGATGCGCAGCTTCGGCGCCGACGCCTCCGTGCTGTGCACCGACACCAACTTCGCGCGGGCATTCGGCCTCTCCTCACTTGACGGGGCCGTGAACTTCGGGCTTGTGACCCTCCTCCCCGGCTCCGACCCGGAGGAAGTCGCCGCGCGGCTGGCGCGGGCCCTCCCGCCCGACGTCCAGGCCCTGTCGCGCCGCGCCCTCTACCGCCTCGAGAGCGACTACTGGGTCGGGCAGACGGCGACGGGCAAGATCTTCTCCTTCGGGGTGTTCCTGACGATGGTCGTGGCGGCGGTGGTGGTCTACCAGGTGCTCTCCGGCGACATCCGCAACCACCTGCCCGAGTACGCCACGCTCAAGGCGATCGGCTACGGCGACGGCTACCTGGCGCGCGTCATCCAGACCCAGGCCGGGCTCTACGCGGTGGCGTGCTACCTGCCGGCCGTGCTGCTCTCGGTGATCGTCTACCGGGCCACGGACCGCCTGGCCAATATCCCGATGGTCCTGACCGGGGCGAACCTCTGGACGGCGCTGGTAGTGACGGTCATCACGAGCCAGGCCGCGGGGGCGCTGAGCTTGCGGAAGCTCCGCCTGGCCGATCCGGCCGACCTGTTCCGCTGACCGCGGTCGGGCGGCGGGACGAGGGCTGAGGTCCCGGACGATGAAAGGATGGGTGGGTCCGATGAGCGCAACCCGCATCGAGCCCGACCGGCGGCGAGGGTCGAGGTTGCCGGGCCGGATCATCCCGCTGGCCTGGCGGAACCTGACGGAGAACCCGTGGCGGCTGCTCGGCTCCGTCGCCGGCACGGCCTTCGCGGTCGTGCTGATGCTGGTGGAGGACGGGTTCCGCAATGCCCTGCTGGACAACATGGTCGCCATCATCCGGCGGATCGACGGCGACCTGTTCCTGATCAACCGCGAGCGCTACATGGTCTCGGAGCCGGTCCCCTTCCCCCGGGGGCGGCTCGAGCGGGCCAGAGATGCCCCGGGGGTGGCCGAGGCGCATCCGTTCTACCTGGTCACCGAGGACGAGTCGCTGTGGCGCAACCCGATCACCGGTCTGTCGCAGCCGATCCGCCTGCTCGGCTTCGACCCGGGCAGCGACCTGCTCGCCCTCGAGGACGTCCGCGGTCAGCGCCCCGCCTGGGAGCGCCCGGACACGGCCCTGGCCGACGAGCGGTCCAAGCTCCGTTTCTATGGCCGGCTCGACCCCGGCATCGAGTCCGAACTCAACGGCCGGCGCGTGCGGGTCGTCGGCCGTTTCTCACTGGGCACCGACTTCCGGAGCAACGGCACGCTCGTCATGAGCGAGCGAAACGTGCTGCGCTACTGCCCGCGCCGCGCGGCAGCCCCCTGGGGCCTGACGCCCATCGATCTGGGTATCCTGCGGGTCAAGCCCGGCTCGGACCCGGTCCGGGTTAAGCAGGCGGTGGCCGCGCGGCTCCCGGCGGACGTCATCGTGCTGACCAAGGCCGAGCTGGCGCGGAAGGAGCGGGACTTCTGGGAGAAGGCCGGGCCCATCGGCGTGGTCTTCGACATCGGCGTGGCGATTGGGTTCGTCGTGGGGCTGGCGATCTGCTACCAGGTGCTCTTCGCCGAGATCGCCGACCGCCTGCCGCAGTTCGCCACGCTCATGGCGATGGGCTACACCGACGGGGCACTGCTGCGGGTCGCGCTCCGCGAGTCGCTCTACCTGGCGCTGCTGGGCTTCGCCGTCGGGCTGGCCATCAGCCGGTGGCTGTTCGGCTGGCTCCAGCGCGAGACGGGCCTGAGCATGGTCCTCAAGCCGATCGACG
>JAFANO010000331.1 GCA_019232645.1 Planctomycetaceae bacterium
CGCGCCGGATCAAGTGGTCGGGTGGGCCGCCGGTGAGGTCGTCTTGCGACTCCTTTCCCTTCGGCCCCCCGCCAAACCGGACGTGACATCCATTTCACGGGAGCCATGTCTACCGTGACGAGCAAAACAGATGCCGAATAAATCGGCGGCTAACCCCTAGCCATCGGCTTGCGCAGTCTTTATGATCAATCCTGCCTACCCTTTAGCGGACCAATATCTTCGGTCCGCGACGTCCCTAAATTCCGGCACATCTGCGGACCCCATGACCCCTGGACAGGGAGCACGCGATGACGAAGGTTGATAACTCCGACATCGGCTCGATCGAAAGCATCTTGACAGAGACCCGACTTTTCCCTCCACCGCCCGAATTCGCTCGCAAGGCGCGGATCTCCAGCCTCGAGCAATACCAGGAGCTCTGGGAGCGGGCCAAGGACGACCCCGAGGGCTTCTGGGGCGAGCAGGCGAAGGTCCTGCACTGGTTCAAGCCGTGGGAGAAGGTGCTCGACTGGAAGCCGCCGCACGCCCAGTGGTTCATCGGGGGCCAGATCAACGTCTCGTACAACTGTATCGACCGGCATTGCGAGGGGCCGAACAAGAACAAGGCCGCGTTGGTCTGGGAGGGCGAGCCCGGCGACCGCCGTGTGCTCCGCTATCAGGACTTGCACCGCGAGGTGTGCAAGTTTGCCAACGTCCTCAAGGGGCTGGGCATCGGCAAGGGGGATGTCGTCGCGATCTACATGCCGATGATCCCCGAGCTGGTGATCGCGATGCAGGCCTGCTCCCGGATCGGGGCGCCGCACATGGTCGTCTTCGGCGGCTTCAGCGCCGAGGCGCTCGCCGGGCGGATCCAGGACTGCAAGGCCAAGGCGCTGGTGACCGCCGACGGCGGCTACCGCCGTGGGAAGTTCGTGGATCTGAAGCTGCATGTCGACGAGGCGATGGCGCACTGCCCGACGATCCGCAACGTGGTCGTCTATCGTCGCGCCAACCTTGAGACCGCGATGACCCCGGGCCGCGACCACTGGTGGCACGAGCTGGAAGCCAACGCCTCGCCGGTCTGCCCGGCCGAGCCGCTCGACAGCGAGCACCCGCTCTTCATCCTCTACACCTCCGGATCGACCGGCAAGCCGAAGGGCATCCTGCACACGACTGGAGGCTTTCTCCTCGGCGCCCAGTGCACGACCCAGTGGGTCTTCGACCTCCGAGACGATGACACCTACTTCTGCACCGCCGACATCGGCTGGGTGACCGGTCACACGTACATCGTCTACGGCCCGCTCTCCAGCGGCGCGACCGTCGTCCTGTACGAGGGGGCGCCCAACTGGCCCGACGAGGCGCGGTTCTGGAAGATGATCGAAGACTACCGTGTCACGATCCTCTATACCGCGCCGACGGCCATCCGCGCCTTCATGAAGTGGGGCGAGCAGTTCCCCAAGCGCCACGACCTGTCGAGCCTCCGCCTCCTCGGGTCGGTCGGCGAGCCGATCAACCCCGAGGCGTGGATGTGGTACCACGAGATCATCGGCGGCGGCCGCTGCCCGATCGTCGATACCTGGTGGCAGACCGAGACCGGCACCATCTTGATCGCCCCCTTGCCCGGCGCCACGCCGACCGTCCCCGGCTCGGCCACCCGTCCCTTGCCCGGGATCGTGCCCGACATCGTGACCAAGGACGGCGTGTCGGTCGGCGCCGACAAGGGGGGGTTCCTTGTCATCAAGCAACCGTGGCCCTCGATGCTCCGGACCCTCTACGGTGACGACGCCCGTTACCGGGAAGCGTACTGGAACGAGGTCCCGGGTTGCTACTTCACCGGCGACGGCGCCCGGCGCGACCAGAATGGCAACGTCTGGATCATGGGCCGGGTCGACGACGTGCTCAACGTCTCCGGACACCGGCTCTCGACGATGGAGGTCGAGAGCGCCATGGTCAGCCACCCGAAGGTCGCCGAGGCCGCCGTGGTCGGCCGCCCCGACGAGCTCAAGGGCCAGGCCATCACGGCCTTCGTGACGCTCGAATCCGACCAGACGCCCTCCGAGGCGCTCCGCAAGGAGCTCCGCGACCACGTCGTCAGGGAGATCGGCGCGCTGGCCCGCCCCGACGAGATCCGATTCACCGACTCCCTGCCCAAGACCCGCAGCGGCAAGATCATGCGCCGGCTGCTCCGCGACATCGCCGCCGGCCGCGAGAGCACCGGCGACACCACGACCATCGAAGACCTGAGCGTCCTGGCCAAGCTCCGCGAGACGGAAGAGGTCTGACCCCGAAGGACCCCGGAACCGTCGCGTCGATTGCCCTTACGCATCTCAGGTATTTTGTGCGCTCTGATGAGATCTCAGACCGATCCGGATCTCATATTTTCGATCCGGATCTCAAATTTGAGATCAAATTTCAAATTTGAGATTTCAGGCCTCAAATCCGGAGACCAGGCGCACGAAATTCCTGGAATCCCCGAAGGCTCTCCCCAGAGGGGACCATCCGGAGTGATGGTCCCCGACTCCTCCGAAGGCTCGTCGTCGCGTTGCTTCTTTCCATAAGCCGGGGTATCAGCCCGAAAATGCTTTGTTGCTTGCGCGGAAACCGGGCTTATGGAACAGACCCTAATACTACCACGTTAAATTCCTCGACATCTTGCAATTTCAGAATTTATGGCATCAACCAGGACATCGAACGTTCGTAATTGCAGCCATGGAGCCCCAAGCAAACCCTGGAGAACAAGGGCTTTCCTGAAGGACAGGCATCCTTGCATGCAAAACCTCCGAAAAACTGAACTCCTGACCGGCGCGCAAAGAAGATCAAGTTCTCCGTTCGATTTTTCCCTGATACCGCAGGCGAAGCCGATTTCTCGACTTGACGTTCATTGCGCACCGATCAGTAAGTAGTACTCAGGCCGGGGGACACCGCGATGCCATCACCTCTCCCCGGGATGAACCCCTACCTCGAGCAGGACGACGCATGGCATAACTTCCACGAGAAGTTCCTGCCCGCGATCGCGGAGCGGTTGGTCCCCCAGGTCCGGCCCAATTACATCGTTAAGCTCGACGAGCACATCTACGTCCACGAACTCCCTCACGAGCCGCGGCGGCTCCT
>JAFANO010000634.1 GCA_019232645.1 Planctomycetaceae bacterium
CCCATCCCCCGGATTGGTGCCCGGAATCAACTCATCAGGGGCCGGTCCTCATTCCGGACGGACCTTGCCGGCGTCGATCTTGAAGTCTTTGGTCGTGATGTCGTTGGCCTTGACGGTCACCTCGTCGCCCGAGCCCGGGGTGACGAAGCCCCCCTGGACCGACTCCTGCCAGACGACGACCTTCTGCGCGCCCGCCGGGACGTCCTTGATCTCGTAGTTCCCCTTGTCGTCGGTGACGGCGAAGTAGGGGTTGTCCAGGACCATCCAGTAGGCGCTCATCCAGGGGTGGATGTCGCAGGTCAATTGGCCCGGGGTCCGCTCGGCCGTCTCGATCGGGTTGGGGACCGACTGCCCCCCCGAGATGAGCTTGTTGAACTGGTTGTTCTTGAGCCGGGAGTTGATGTTGTGGTTAATCGGGTCGCTGTTCTTGAGGTCGACCTCCGTCCCCGCCATCAGGGCCAGGACGTGCGGCTCGAAGATGCAATGCTTCTGGTCGAACTCGACCTTGGCCTGCTTGGCGGCCGAGATGGCCTCCTCGCTGACCTTCCCGTTCGGCTTGGGGATGTAGACCAGGGCGTTCTTGACCCCCTTGGTGCCGCCGTCGATGATCAGCCGTTCGGACTCGATCGGCGCATCCTTGGCGCAGATGGCCGGGTCCTTGGGGGCCTGGCCCTTGGCGACCAACTCTTTCGGGGCCGTGGGATTGCCGTTGAAGGTGACCTGCCCCTTGACTGAGCCGTACCCCTCGGCCTTGGCGGGCGCGGCGGGCGTCGAGGGGGTGGCGGCGGCCGGGGTCGAGGCGGCCGGCGCGGTGGTCGAGGCGGCCGGGCTCGAAGCCGTGGGGACCTCCTTGCCGGGCTCGGTGACGACCACGGCCTCGTCGGCCTCTTGTTCCTTCCCGCCGCAGCCGGCGGCGAGCCCCACCAGGGCGAACAGGCCCAGGCAGGCGATCGGCTGACAAATTCGAGATAAGGTCATCGCGTCTCTCCTGGTGTCGTGGGTTGTCTGTCGTCGGCCCCCCCTGTCAACCCCTCGAAAGATAGGGGCCGACGCGGGGTCGCGCCGGCCTTTTTCTGACGTCGCATCGGCGAGCCATCGAAATCGACTCACCTCAATCCGAAGAAGAAGCCCGCGATAGCTTGGCCGGGGTCCCCTTCGAGGCGTCCGAGGCGAGTTGCTGCTCGACGACGTTGACGTAGTTGAGCAGGGTGTCTCGGATCGCCTTGATCATCGCCAGCGGCTTGTCCTCGAACCCCTTGGGGGCGCCCGGCGGGGGCGGGCCGTGGGGCGGGACGTTCTGCGGCATCGCCGTGTAGGGGAGCAGCCGGCGCGGGTTGGCCAGCCATTCGGTCAGGTAGCCCGACCGGAACCGCGCGCCGACCTGGCGCAGGTCGGGGCCGTTGACCACCTGGTCGCCGCCGGTCGGCTTGTACTGGCCGATCGCGTGGCACTGGACGCACGCCCCCCTGGTCATCAGCTGCCAGCCGGCGCCCAGATAGTCGCGGTGCTGCTTCTCCTTGTCCGCCAGGTAGGACTGCTCGCGCTCGACGATCGGCTGGTAGGGGAACTCGGCGCCGTCGCGCGCGGCGAAGTAGTTGGCCAGCCCCGACGTCTCGGACGAGGCCAGGCCGTCCGTCTTGCCGAAGTGGAACCGGGGCATCCGCAGGTTGACGGCCGGCCGGATCGCGGCAGGGTCGTTCAGGAAGGCCGTCAGCCAGGGGGGCTGGACCTTCTTCCCCTCGCGCAGCAGGGGCGGCGGCAACCGGTTCCACAGGGGCGCGAAATCGGTGCCGGTCTTTTCGGCCTGGTAGGTGGCGGAGAGCCAGGCGAAGTCCCCCCCCTTGGGGGGAGTCACCTCGACCATCGACGCGTTGAGCGTCAGGTTGTCCCCCACGTGGAACCGGAACCCCCGGATCGTCACCGGCTGCCAGAGCTGCACGGTCAACTCGTTCTCGAACGTCCCGATCGGCATCCCCTCGATGACGATCGGCTTGCCGTCGTCGCCCGAGAGCTCGGGCTTCTTCTTCTCGTCATACGTCTCGCCGGGGTAGAACTCGGCGAGGAAGTCGGTCGCGCGGTTGTTGTAGGCGACCTTGACGTTGGTCTGGAAGTCGGTCAGCGCCTCGTCCAGCTTGGTCCCCGCGGCGATCGTGTATCTGGGCATCTCCAGGGTGTGGCACCCGGTGCAGTTATACCGGTTCAGGAGCTTCGCCCCCTGGGCGACGGCCGTCTGGGTGGCGGTGTAATGGGTCTTGGGGAGGTACTTGCTGTTGATCTTCTCGCCGGTCAGGCCGAGGATGAAGGTCATCACCTCCTCGACCGCCGCGGGGTCGTTGGCCCAGGCGAACTGCGGCATCCGGAGCCGATCGTCCCAGGTCTTCAGGTCCTCGTTGGTCTTGCGGTAGTCGTAGCTCCGGGGCCGGTGCAGCTTCTGGTAGAGGAAGCCGATCCGGGTGTGGTCCTCGAGCTTCTCTTTGAAGTAGGGGGAGGTCCCGTCGCGGCCCCCCTTGTCGTCGGGGGCCTGGTCCTCGAGATACTCGGTGATGTGGACGAAGTCGAGCTTGGCCGGGCTCTTGGTGCCCCAGCCGTTGAGCGGCGTGCCGATTGGCTTGGTGTTCTCGAAGCCGCTGATGTTGTGGCAGCCGAAGCAGCCGAGCCGGCTGATCGTCTTCTCGCCCAGGAACATCAGCTTCTCGTCCTGCGACAGCTCCTTGGCCACGAAGGCGTCGACCTCGCTCAGCGGCACGGCGACGTGCTTGCCGTTGCGGGTGATGCCCCCCTTCTCGACGTAGAGCCTGGCCAGCTCGTCGATCGCCTCCTTGACCTCGCGGGAGTTGACGTCGGCGACCCGGACCTTGACGGGCCAGTTCTTGTCGGTCGGGGGCCACTCGCCCGAGGCCGACAGGAGCCAGGCGGCGATGTCGGCGGCGTCCTGCGCCGAGAGTTGCAGATTGGGCATCAGGCTCTTGGGGTGGTAGGCCTCGGGCGCCTTGATCCAGTTGGCCAGCCACCTGTAGCCCTCCTCCCGGCTGGCGAACTTGGCGGCGATGTTCGAGAGGTTCGGGCCGTAGTCGGCGCGGGCGTACTGCTGCACCGACTTGGGGAAGGCGCTCGGGTCGTAGGTGGCGGCGGCGTCGGGCTTGTAGTCGCGGTTGACGTTGTCGCGGTCGAAGAGCTGGACCTCGTCCGGGGAATAGGGCCGGTGCGAGTGGCAGGCCATGCAGCCCTTCTGGAGGAAGAGCTCCTTGCCCCGCGCCGGGTCGTTCTTGGCGGGCGGGTCCTGGAAGCCGGAGGGAGGAGTGCTCTTGGCGAAGAGGTAGTGGGTGATCGCGTGGACCTCGGCGTCGGTCTTGGGTTGGTCGCCGGGCGAGGCGTTGTTGGTCAACCCATAGAAGCGGGGCATCCGAGTGTCGGGGCGGAAGCCATGCGGGTTCTTGATCCAC
>JAFANO010000659.1 GCA_019232645.1 Planctomycetaceae bacterium
GGCCGTGCTGACCAACCGCGAGGGGGCCGGCTTGGGCCTCCGCGCCCAGACGGCCGGCGAGCTGGCGGCCGCGCTCAAGACGGCCTTGGGCCACGCCGGTCCTTGCCTGATCGAGGTCGACATCGACCCGACCGACTGCAGCCCGACATTGCGCGAGTGGGGTATCCGCGTCGCGGCAGCCAACGGTCAACCACCTCGACCGTGATCGATCCAGGGCTCCTCACGGGCGGCGAGCCTCGCTCCTCTTCCAGATGCCCGGCCCGGGACAGGGACGTCCCGGGACGTCTCGACCGGGACGTCTCGACCCCGAAAGGGATGGACCGATGGAGTCGACGCACACGCCTTTTCGCCGACAGATCGGGGCGATGTCGATGGCCCTGCTGATCGCCCAGGCCGGGAGGGTGTCGGCCGGCGAAGACACGCAGCGCGGCGACGCGACTCGCGACGACCGCATCGAGAAGCTCGAGCGCGTCAACCGCGCGCTGCTCGAAAAGGTCGAGGCCATCAGCCGCGACTATCAGTCCATCGCCGTCCAGAACGCCGAGCTCGTGCGGCGCCTCGATGAGCTCTCGCGTCGCGTCTCCGTCGCGCCTGCCCCGGGCCCCGCCCCACGCAGCGGACACCTCCGCGTCAACTGAGAAAAGTCCAGGGCGGCGCGTGGGAGGCGGGACCTACGGGGGGGAGCGCTGCCCTGCAGGGCATTGGATCCCGCAACCAGCCCCTTAAAGGCGTCATGTTGTGCACGCTTTTCGGGCTGCCAGAATCTTCGATGTAGCAGCGTGTTTGATCTTGGCTCCGCTCTGCTTCGCGGGCTGCGGCTTCTTCGGGCCGCGGGTGTTCTTTTGGTACTTGGGCAGGCGAACTGCCTTTGCCAGCTGGACCAGCACCCCGGCCATTTCCTCGGGGGTCCGATCGTGAAACACCACCCATTCATCCTCCGGGATCGCGATCATCATCCCGTCGTGCACCCGCTTGATCTCGTTGGCCACGTAATAGCCCGAGACATCCTTTGCCACCACCTCCTCGCCATGCACCGAGCGCAATGCCGCCTTGACCGTGCTCAGCACGTTATACGACACCAGGGCCACGCAGAAGGCGAACAACGCCGCCTTGGGATACCCCAGCGTGTTGATCTCGCCGTGGAGCGTCGCCTCCAATTCGGCGAAGGCGGTCTCGATCGTCCAGCGCTGGCGGTACAACTCGGCGATCACCCGGGCACGAGCATCCTTGGCCGGTACGTTGGTCAGCAAGTGGATCTCGGTGTCTCCGTCCCGCGTCGGCTGGTTCAGAACCACCGTGACCCGGCGCAGGAACAGGATCTCGCCCGCGTCGTTGCTGATCCGGACCTTTTGCTCGAACAGCTTGCCGGTCGCACTTCGGCCGCACGCCCGCCGCTTCCCCGCGAACTCCCAGTGCCGCGTCGAGGTATGCTGGCGGACGATGAAGAACGCCTCGCGCCGCGCGATCCCGAAGAGGAAATCGGTCGTGCAGAAGTTCCGGTCCTCGATCCAGAGATCCCGCGGTCGGACGATTTCCAAGACCTGATCCAACAGCGAGCGCTCGTGCGCGTGGCCGTCTTCGCAGAGGATGACGTCGATGGCCAGCATTCGTTGCGGGTCGAGAACGACCAGCGCCTGGCCGGGCAGGGCGCCGGCGCGCATGATCCGCAGCTCTTTGATCCGGTGCTCAGTGCCCGCAAGATGGTTGCCGTCGAGGAGCTTGACGTAATAGCCTGGCAGCAAGGGAGCACGGGCTCCTCCCATCACGTCAATGATCGCTCCCAAGCGCGTGCCAACGGTCCGGACCAGGGCTGCCGATGTGACGGGTTCAGTGCGGTCGACCTTGCCGTAGAGCGCCTGGATGGTAACGGGGAGGATCTCGGCCTTGTCCTTATAAGCGGCGTTAATGGCGGGCTGGATGCCGCAGACGACGAGGCTCATCAAGTCCACGACCGAGGAGAAGAGGAGCTTTTTCGTGTCCTGTTGATTGGCGACGTCTTCAAACAGTTGGTCCAGCACCGTCGGGTTGAGGGCGTTCTCCAGAAGGCCTCGGGTCATGACGGTCAAGGGGGAATCTTGGGCGAACCGCTCGAAGACGTCGCTGAGGATCATCGCTGTCACCCTCCATGCAGGAGCCGTAAATCCTTGCCTGGCGACAGCATAACAAATTCATACGGCCACCTTTAAGGGGCTGGATACAAGTCCCCACACCGTCAATTGCTCGATCCGGACGGTTAGCAGGCTCGATGCACAAGAAGGTAACGACCCGTGTCCGACTCGAGCAGCAAAGCCCTGGCCGGCCGGCTGCACCCAGAGGCACCGCGGCGGGAGCGACCTGGAGGGCGAGCAAAGCCGGAGAGAACCCGACTCGGGATATCCGACCGTCCGGGTCGTAGGGGGTCCCGTGGAGACATGGCCATGGGGGTAGGATGGGCGTCGTGGGTCGCTGCCTTGCGGAAGGGTCTTGAGGGTTTGGGTCCGTGGAAAACGCGGAGCTTATAGCGTCCTAG
>JAFANO010000744.1 GCA_019232645.1 Planctomycetaceae bacterium
GATGACGTATTGGCCGGAGAGCAGCACGTTGTCCCACTCGATCGGGCTGACGTGATCGAGCAGGGAGATGTCGATCCCCTCGGCCTCCGGGCTGCATTGGCTCACGACCCGCTCGATCTCCCGGACCTGCCAGGAGATGATGCAGGCCAGGATCAGCGTCAGGCAGCTGCAGGGATTCCTCTGCTCCTGGAGATCGCGGGCGCTGATGCGGCCACGCTTGCCGAAGCCGACGTCCCGAGCCGCTGCTCCCCTTTAAGCAGCCCCCGGCGGACCCGGCGCCTCAAGGGCGGCTGGGACATGTAGTCCAGGATGAACACCGTCTTGAACACGCGGCCCAGCTCGCGGTTGGCCCGGTAGAAATGGTTCTTCTTGCTGTAGGAGGCGAGCCGCTTGAGGGCCACTGACGCGGTCGTATGACCGCTCTCCAGCGACGCGTAGAACTGCCCCATCCGGTCCCACTGCTCGCGGATCCAGTCGAGGTGAATCGCCCGGTCACCGGGTTTTACCAGCGGTGCCAGCGCCCCATAGTCCCGGTCCCGCGTGATGCAGTAGATCCTCTGATCCTGCAGGCCCTTGATCCGCGGGCAGAACCGCCGTCCCAGCATGGCGAACGCGGCGAAGTTGATCTCCGTGTAGCCGTGGGTGTCGGTGTAGTGCTCCTCGAGGGCCAGGTCGCTCTCGTTATAGAGCAGGCCGTCGAGGACGTAGGCGGCGTCCCGGTCGGTGCACTCGATCGGCGTGCTGTAGAACGGGGCGTAGTTGTCGGCGACGAACGAGTAGAATTCCAGGGCGAAGTCGCTCATCTTGTGGCTGAAGGTCCGCTGGAGCACGCGCCGCGGGAAGAGATACCGCTGGCCGTCACTGCTCGACGTCCGTCCCTCCCCCCAGACGGAGGCCGTGCCCAGCCGGCTGATGGCCCGGACCAGCTCGGCCAGGGCCGCCCGCTGATTCTCTTCGGTGAGCTGCCAGTCCGTGATGCGCTTGATCTGCTTGTAAGGGACGTTCTCCGTCAGACGGGCCATGGTGTAGGGGCCGATGTTGCAGCCATGGGCCATGATCGTGGCGATCGTGGCACAGATCTCCTCGGCGGTCCGCTTCTCCTGAGACGCCAGCGGCAGGAAGTGCTTGGTGACGTCCAGTTCGTTGTCGACCTCGATGAGCAACTCGGGGAGCCGGATCACTCGCATGTGCTTGGCCAACCAGGCCTTGAGGTCGTCGAGCCTGGCCTCCGCAGCCTTGTCGAGCTTCTCCGCCGGATCGCTCGACAGCTTCCAGCCGTCCTCGGTCACCGTGGCGTAGGTGTTGCTCGGTTGGGATCCGAGGAACGCATCATAGGCGTGATCGAGCCGCTCGGTGAGGAACGCACCGACCTCCTCCGGCCGATGCGGCAGCCCGGCCCTGCGGAAGAAGGCCTCTCTCCTCACCTGCCACGCCTGATCGGAGATGAAGAAGTCGTCGAATTGCCCGAACCGTTTGCTGTCGGCGACGGCGATGTTGCCGGACTTGATCTCGTCGCGAAGGCTGAGGAGCAACGCACACTCCCAGGCCTGCTTGTTGACCACCCCGTTGTCCGCGACGAACGGCCTGAGGACCTCGGGGAGGAACCCCATCGGCGCGTCCCCGGGGAGGGTTCGTCGGCCTGCCTCGTTCATCGCGGTCAGGACCCTCGCCGCCTGGATGACTTCCGACTCCTCTCGACCCGGACCCTCAAACTTCAGGTGTCGGAGGAGCACGGGGAAGAACTTCCGCACGTAGTCGAACCGCCGGACCACGCCAGGGAACATGTGGCTGTTCGCCCCCGAGAGCCACTCGTCCGCCTCCTCGGCCTGCAGCGCCAAGTCATCCCTGGGAATCCGCCGGAAGACCTCTTCGCGGACGCGCCCGTCGACGATCTCTTCGTCGAGCACAATCGCGGCGAGACTCCGGGACATGGACACCGAGCGACGGATCGACCGGTGCCTCTGCCGCAAGGCGTCGTCGCATTGATGCTGGGCGCGGTTGCAGACCTTGAGCACGAGCTTGTCCTGCATGTCGATGAGGTGGTCGATGGAGTCGCGGTAGGTCTGCCAGAGGAAGCAGACGAGGGCGGCGTACCGATGGGAGGGCTC
>JAFANO010000287.1 GCA_019232645.1 Planctomycetaceae bacterium
GCCCGCGCCGGCCGCCGGACGCTGCTTATCGATTGCGACCTGCGGAGCCCCACCGCACATCGGCTGTTCGATCTGCCCTCGGGGCCGGGCTTGAGCGAGGTCCTGCGGGACGAGGTCGACGCCGCCGACGTCATCCAGCCGACGTCCGCCTACGGGCTGCACCTGATCCCCTCCGGGCGGTGCGATGCCCTTGCAATCCAGGCCCTCGCCCAGGATGGCATCCGGGCCCTCTTCGATGACCTGAGGGGCCGATACGACTTCATCATCGTCGACTCCGCCCCGGTGCTGCCCGTGGCCGACGCGCTCCTGGTCAGCCAGGTCGTCGATGCCGTGATCTTCTCGATCCTGCGTGATGTGAGCCGGGTTCCGATGGTCCACGCCGCCTACGAGCGTCTCACGGCGCTCGGTACCCGGACGCTCGGCGCCGTTGTCAGCGGGACCACCGGCGAGATCTATGGCCCCGAGTATCAATACGCCGCGCGGGCCGATGGCTGAGCCCCGAAATCCCTGGTCGAGGGAGCACGAGTGGAGAGTTCGTGCGTCAACCGATCTCCGCTTTCCAGTGGTGGCCCGGACGCATGGCACGAGTGGCACGAAATCCGGCGACATAACGACTCGCGGGTCAGCGTGCCAATCTATTAAACACGATTGCCTGCAAGAGATTATGGCGACCATGCAATCCTTCGAGGCCACCACCCGCTTTCCGGTGGGGCCTCTTCTCAATACGTTGAACGTTGAGCCAGGCATCCGGCCCGGACCCGAGAGATGTCGCTTCCGCAATTCCTGGCACATCGCTGTGCCTTGCTCACTGATGGAGTCCTCCATGATCACTGCCGAGTGCGATTACTCTACCTGCAGGAACGCCGGACGTCAGGCGGCTGACGTGGTCGGCGAGCGGAAGGAATTCTCCTGGTATGCCTCATGCAAAGCGACCGGGGATTTCGTCGCGGCCATCATGCTGATCGTCCTCACGGCGCCGTTGATGGTCCTGTCAATGATCCTCGTGAAGCTGACGTCGCGCGGGCCGGTCATCTACTCGCAGACGCGCTTGAGTCGAGGTGGCCGTCCGTTTACCATCTACAAGATCCGGACGATGCTCCACAACAGCGAGGCGAAGACGGGTCCCCGGTGGTCCACCGCAGACGACCCTCGCATCACACCCGTCGGCCGGTTCCTCCGCCGCACCCACCTCGATGAGCTGCCCCAGCTCTACAACATCCTGCGCGGTGAGATGAGCTTGATGGGACCACGACCGGAACGCCCGGAGTTCGTCGCACAGCTGGAACGGGCCATACCCCGCTATCGGGAGCGGCTTGTGGTGCGCCCCGGGGTGACGGGCCTGGCGCAGGTACACCTCCCGCCGGACACCGATCTGAATAGTGTCCGGCGCAAGCTGGTGTGTGATCTCTTCTATATCGCGCAGTTAGGCTTCTGGTTGGATCTGCGGATACTCGTTTGCACCGCGTTGGGTCTTCTGGGCATCCCCTACGCCACTTCCCGCAAAATCCTCCGGGTACCGAGCCCGCTGGCGTCGGTCGAGATCGTGACCCAGATCATGCCGAGCCTGATAGAGCCGGTTGAGGTTGGGACCCAGATGCACCCCGCCTGATACGGTTCGCGCAGCAACTGTTTCCCGAGATCCTCGGAAGGCCCTCGTCTCGGACCCCGGATCGGAAGTCCCATTCCATACTCAGTAGTTCCAAGATTGCCGTAACGGTTGACTACATCGCAAGCTCATATTCGATATCCCTTTCGGTGTAGGTAACGTCGGCGACTCCGAGCGCCTCTTCCACCACATGGAGCAGCCACAGCAGCAGCGTCTCCCACCGCAGCCGCTCCAGCCGGATCTCCCGGCCGCCGCGACGAGGTCGCGACAGGAGCCTGTAGTGCAGCCACACCCAGAGGTTCCGCAGCACCAGCGCGATCCCCACGTACAACAACCGTACCACCGGCCGGCGCGTCGTGGTCCGGATCCGCGCCTCGTGCATCTGCCGGTAGCTCGACTCGATCCCGAACCGCAGCCGGTACGTCGCGAAGACCGAATCCGGCGACTTCGGCCGATAGCCCCAGTAGGCGTAGATCAGCGCCTGCCGCCCGTGCCGCTTCCACTGCCCCTTGTAGTTGCGGCACTTCCCACCGATCGACACCGTCGCGGTGCGCCGCTGCGCATCGGTCAGGGTATGGGTGGACCAACCGCTCGTCTTCCAGGTCCGGAACACGTAGCTGCCGGTCGGGCCGCCGCGCTGCTTGGGGGAGCGGCCGTGACAGACCACCGGCATCAAAAACGGGTAGCGGGCCCGCTGGAGGTAGCGGACCACCGCCACGCTGTAAAAGCCGCGATCCAACACCAGCAGCCGGGGCCGGACGCCCACGCGGGCGGCCTGGCGCAGCAGGCGTTGGACGACCGCCTTGAGCGGCTCGCCCTTCGTCACGCCGGTCAGGGCCACGGTGGAACGTTGCCCGTGGCGGACGACATACGCTGTGGCGTAGGCATGGAAGTGGCTGGTGCCGTCCTTGGCCTGACCGCGGTAGATCTCCGCGACGTCGCGAAACGGTTGGCCGTGGTAGGGGATCAACGTCAGGTCGATGGCCACGAGTTGGAGGTGCTTGCGCAGGGCCTTGGGCAAGTGCCCGGCCAGCGCCGCGTTGAGCCGCCGCTGCAGGGTTGCATAGTCGGGGAGGGTGGCCAGCAACGCCTGGCGTGCCGTCTCGTCGGAGGGGGCCTCGTCGAGCCGCTGACAGGCGTCGGACAGCGAGGTGATCCGCGCGGCGGCGGCCAGCAACAGCGACCAGAGGACTTGGGCCGAGGTCTTGCGTTTGTAGTCCTGGAACTTCAGGTGGGCCTGAAGGTGGTCGGCGGCGAGGCGGTGGACCTTTCGGCGGTCGAGGATACGATGGGGTGGGCGCATAGCTCCCTCCGGTGTTGGTTCCGTGTACCCAGCCCTTTGAAGGTGGTCGCATGCGTTTGGTAAGCTGTCGCCATTCTTGGAGTTACTACCCTTCCAGGGAGGCGACAGCCATGCTCCTCGGCGATGTCTTCGAGCGGTTCGCCCGCGATTGCCCCTTGCCCGTCATGGCCCAAGG
>JAFANO010000347.1 GCA_019232645.1 Planctomycetaceae bacterium
AGCCGGAGCACCCTCGTGAGCCGGGCGCTCTCGACCCGCCACTGCTGCCGCGCCGAGGCGGCATGCTGCTGGAGGTCGGCGACCATGTTCCGCGCCCGGTCGACCTCGAACCCCTGCACCAGGTCGGGGCTCAGGGAGGCGATCCGCTCGACCAGCTCATGCCCCCGCGCGACCGTGTAGAGGGCGCTGGCGTAGATGCCCCGGTACTGGTGGACCATGAAGTAGGCGTCGGCGGTCTGGAGCAGGGCGTCGTTCTTGGCGGCCTGGACGTCCCAGTGCCGCGCGTTCAGCACCTGCCGGGCCACCAGCGGCTGGTACAGGGCATCGGTCGTGCCGTAGAGCAGATTCAGGCCGGCCCCGCCGTAGAAGTAGTTCACGCTCGGCGCGGTCATGATGCCCTTGTTGAAGTCCGGGCCGCCGCCGTCGTGGCGGACGTAGGCGAAGCCGATGATGAGGTCGGGGACCCAGAGGACCTTGGCCTGTGCCAACTCGCCCTCGGCGACCCAGACCCTGGCCTGCGCCGCGGCCACGATCAGGGGCCGGGCGTCGGAGAGCCGCAGGGCGGTGGCCAGGTTGATCGGGAAGCGGAGGTCGCCCGGCGCGAACGGTGCGGGGTTGAGCCGCACGCGGGCGGCGAGTGGGGAGGGTGGCGTCGCCGGCCCGCCGGGCACGGGCAGGCGGGCCATCGGCGATGGCATGGGAGGCGAGGGCCGGATGCCCTGGGCCTCGCGGGCATCAACGACCGGGGCCGAGGGCGGGAGGTCCCGGCCCCTCTGTCTCACGAAGCGCTCGATGTCGGACGACACCGCCGACGGCAGCGAGGAGGACAACGACTGGCCAAGCTGCCTCGTGACGGGATTGATGACTGGAGGCGTTGTTGCCGGCGATGCCAGAGGCTGGGCGCGAGTCGTTGGGTTCGTCGGGCTCGTCGCCGGTGCCTGGGCGGCGCATGGGGCAGGCTCGACCCAGCACGGGAGCAAGGCCAAGGTGAGAATCGATGACCAGGCAGTGAGTTCCTTCATGAAGAGCCCCGAACCGTCCCCTGGTCGTCAATCCGATCACGTGCATGGGACCGGTCTTTCTGATAGAGCAGTCGCGACACGGGCCTGCGCGAATCGACGCACATTGTGCTCGTTCAGAAGCAGCGGATGAGATCAATCTGATAACTCTCCGTGGAGAACAGTTCAGGAATCGCCGCACCCGCGAGCCATCGTTCACGCTCCCCCCTCCCTCCACGCCAGGATCGAGGGCGACGATCGAATCGAGTCTGCGGGCGACCGAGGCGGGCTCATGTCTTATTCCACGAACTCGCTTTAGAAAACTGGCGGTCACCGAGTGGCCGGTGGCGGGCCGTTGCCCACCGGGGGCAAGTAGGGCGGCCGCGCCGTGTCCACCGGCAGGACCTCACCGGGGGGCCGGAGCTGCGCGACCTCGCGGGCCGGGTAGCCCAGCGCGTGGAACAGCTCGAACTGCGCCCGGTTGTAGTCCGCCACCGTCGTGAAATACTCGTCGAAGGCCGTCTGCAAGAGCTGGAGTGCGAAGACCGCCTCCTGCGGCCGGGCGATCAGGACCAGGACGTCGCCGAAGCGGCTGGTCTGCTCCAGGCCCTCGACCGACCCGTTGAAGGTGATGAGGCCCGTGCGCAGGGCGCGCTCGGCCTGGTAGACCCGGACCGCCGCCGACTGGAGCCGCGCGAGGGCCTGGTTCACTTCCTCCGCTACCTTGTCCTGGATCTCGAACAGATCGATGATGGCCAGCGATTCCATGCCGCGCTGAGTCTTGATCAGTGCGAGGTTCCCTATCCCGAGATTAGTGAGCCGCAAGAGGGGCTGAATGCTGAAGTCGTCACGGCCCCTCCACTGGTTGAGGCTGCTGTTGGGGCCGAGGGCGAAGAGCCCGGCCTGGAACAACTCGAAGGGGGTCTGGAAGCCGGTGAGCGCCACGAGGGGGACGAAGGGGCGGGCCTTCTCGCGTCGGACCCCCACCTCCGCCGCCTCGACCAGCGCCCGGCGCGACGCGACCTCGGGGCGGTTGGCCAGCGCGACCGGCATCAGGTCGTCGAGCCCCCGGCCCGGGTCGATCAGGGTGATCTGGGTGTGGTCGTGCTCCAGCGGCTCGACCACGGCGCGGGGGTCGAGCCGCAGCACCTTCGTGAGCCGGGCGCTCTCGACCCGCCACTGCTGCCGCGCCGAGGCGGCATGCTGCTGGAGGTCGGCGTGGGCCTGGTTGACCTCCGCCGCCACCGTGTCTTGCGTCCGGCGGAGGTCGATCACGGCCCGCGACTGCTGGCCGCGCTGCGACTTGATCCGGGCGAGGTTCCCGATGCCGAGGTTTTCGA
>JAFANO010000393.1 GCA_019232645.1 Planctomycetaceae bacterium
ATGTCATCGAAGGGGCGGTTGCGGCCCCCAACGAGATGGGGCTGACCTACGTCCCCGACCTGAGCCTGTTCGAGCACATCGAGGTCTGGGTCCGTGGCTATATCAGGATCACCCGCGACTGCCGGAGCTACAAGACGCGCTACCTCAAGAGGACGGCCCACTTCGACGCCTATCAGCGCCTGGTCGTCGCGCTGAAGTTCAAGCCGGATTTGAAGCTAGGGCCTCACGTCCGGTCCGACGTCCTCTACTTGAGGATGTTCAAGGACGTGCCGCACGTGGACATGGAGATGCACCTGCCCGAGCAGGGGACCAAGGTCAAGATGCGCTGGATCGACAAGGCGCAGATCGCGTCGCCAATCCTGATGGGCATCCCCACGATCCTCATGAAACTCTTCGTCGCCACCCTCTCGACGGCGGCGATCGGCGGCCTGATGATCGCGCCGATCAGCGCGGGGGTCAACTCGTTCTTCGGGTTCCGGCGCGCCAAGCAGCGCCACCTCAACGCGATGATCCACCGGCTCTACTACCTCTCGCTGGCCAACAACAACAGCGAGAAGACGACGCCAGCGGTCAGCGACCCTACCGCCAAGCGGCATGACCAACCAGCCGCTTGGAGTATTGTTCACTCAAACCGTGTCGTGCGCCCTGGGATAGCCTCAGGAACCAGGAACTGGGACCCCAACTCGTTCAACAACGCATCCACCCCGGCCAGGCTCCACCGGTCGCGACGCCCGAACCTCAGGGAGTCCCGCAGTTGCCGGGCCGTGGCCGGGTCGCAGCGGGCGAGGGTAATCAGTTCATTTGCTAATCAATGACATTCTTGGAAACGAAATTCTGTGGACAGGGCCTCACGGCCGGACCGGGTCACCTGCGGGGACGACTGTCGCACAGGGTGGGCGGCCGTGGTAGGATCATGGACAATGGCTCGACGCCGTATCAGATGAGGGCCGCCGATGGAGGTCCGGTACTACCTCGACCCTGACACCGGCCAGCCCCACATCTATGGGCATGGCGTTAGCGAGGAAGAGGTCCGGGAAGTCCTACGTGGGCCCGGGGAAGACCTGCCAGCAGCCAGGGACTCGCGAATGAAACTGGGCCAGACTGCCGCCGGGCGCTACCTGCAAGTCATCTACGTGCCCGACGAGGACCCCAACCGCGTCTTCGTGATCACCGCCTATGAGCTGCGAGAGAAGGCGAAGAAGGCCTATCGCCGACGACAACGGAGGAAGCCGCGATGAGCGAGCAGAATTATCCGCCCGGCTGGGATGAAGACCGCGTGCGCCAGGTACTCGCCCACTACGACAATCAGACCGAGGACGAACAGTTCGCCGAGATCGAGGCCGCGCGAGAAGCGGAGGGTGTTACCCTGATCGCCGTGCCCAAGGAATTGGTCCCCGAAGTTCGAGCGCTGCTCGCCCGGACGAGCCCGCCGTCCGGGCCACCCGCCCGGTCGAGCGACTGTTAAACAAAAATGCCAGGTCGATGGCAATCGCGGGGCCTCACTGCCACAATGGGACGATCCTCGTGACGCGCGAAGGAACGCCCTCGAGATGGCCGGACGTCGAGGAAATCACCTCGGTCGGGTGCTGGAGTCGGGCCGCGACCTACCCTGGTCCGCGACTGTCGGCCCTACTACAATGAGGGCCGAGCATGAAGAGACGTCGGGCCGATCGCCCCGCCCCCGGTCCTGCCCTCGACGCGGATCTTCCCCTCCAGGTGGACAACCCATGGCGACTGCCACGAAGAAATCGCCCTCGCCCACATCGCATCCCTCGAGCACGCAGGGCCCGAGGGCCGCCTCCGTGCCGGGCCGGATCGTCCAGGCGTGCGAGGCGATCTATCGCTTCCTGGCGTCGCTCAAGCTGGCGGTCATCAGCCTCGCCACGCTGGCCGGGACGCTCGCCTACGCCACGTTCTTCGAGTCCTGGTACGGCGGCAGCGCGGCGCAGGAGTGGATCTATCGGACCCGGGGATTCGCCCTCCTCCTGGCCTTCCTGGGGATCAACATCCTCTGCGCAGCCCTGATCCGGTTCCCCTGGAAGCGGCGGCAGATCGGCTTCCTCATCACCCACGCCGGCTTGCTGATCTTGCTGGCGGGCTCTTACTGGAGCATCAAGACCGCCGATGAGGGGCAAGTCGGCATGGTCGAAGGGGACGTCAAGCACCAGATGGTCCGGCTCGATCACCCCAAGATCCGGATCTTCCCGATCGACCCCGACACCAACAAGCCCTCCGCCGATGGCTACGAGCTCGACTTCCGCCCCGGCAACTTCGCCTGGGGGCCGGGGAACCCCATCCCGAAGACCATCTTCGGGAGGATCGGCGACGTCTTCTCCGCCCCCAAGGACCCGAAGGTCGAGCTGACCAATCCCGATGACCCGTTCAAGCTCGTGGTCAAGTCGCACCTGCCGGCCTCGATGCTGACCCTGGCGCACGAGCCCGACCCGCGGGGCGTCCCGATGGCCAGGATCCGCCCGAGGATCAAGGCGCCCGGCATGCCTCGCGCCCGGGACGTCTTCGAGTTCGACCTGCAGAACTGGTTCAAGACCGACAAGCGGCTCTATCGCGCGGTCAAGGGCCAGGGCCCGGCGCAGTTCGTCTTCCTGTACGTCGACCGGCCCGAGCTGATCGACGACTTCCGCAACCCGCCCAAATACTCGGGGACCTACGGGGTCGCGCGGTTCCGCTATCGCGACCGGTCGGGCAAGGCCCGGTCGCGCGAATGGCCGCTCGACGGCCAGGCCGAGAGGTCGATCACCCTGCCCGACAGCGACCTGTCGACCACGTTCGTCGGCGTCGTCGAGATCCCGGTCGAGGAGACCGGGCTGGGTCGGACGCTCGGCGACGCGACGATCCCCGTCGCGCACTTCAGGGTCAAGCGGGGGGACGGGCCCGAGGCCGACTATTACGGCTGGGCTTCCCTGCCGATGATCCCCAACCTGATCCCGACCGGCCGCCCCGAAGGTCCCGCCCACAGGACGCCGCTGGTCGAGATCACCTACTATCTCCCGCCCGACCTCAAGTCCAGCGGCCGATTCGGGGTGGTCGAGGTCCTGGGGACCCCCGACAAGTCGCTCTACTATCGCGTCTTCGGCCGGAGCGACACGGGGCGGAGCGAGGTCCGCGCCTCCGGCCCCCTGACGCTCGGCGAGGAGGTCCTCGCCTTCGGCGGCAACCCCAACATGCCGATGACGCTCACCTTCCGGGTCGAGGACTTCCTCCCGTCGGGGGTCGAGAAGGAGGTCTGCGAGCCGATCAGCCTGCCCAAGGGCAAGATGGGCGAGGGCATCCCCGCCAGCTTGGTCGAGATGACCTACAAGGGCGAGACCCGGGAGTTCTGGATCCGGCGCTCCCCCTCGCTCGAGCCGACCTATCAACGCGCCTCGTTCCCGGCCGGCGACTTCGAGATCTCCTACGACGTGGACCGCAAGGACCTCGGGTTCTCGCTCAAGCTCGACGACTTCGACGTCGGCTTCGACCCGGGCACCGATCGCGACTCGAGCTACACGAGCAAGGTCCGGCTGACCGACGACGCCATGGGCATCCGGGACAAGCCCTTCACGATCACGATGAACGAGCCCCTGTCCCATCGCGGCTACACGTTCTACCAGACGAGCTACCAGCGCCAGCAGGACCCGCAGACCGGTCGGGAGACCGGCCAGTTCATGTCGGTCTTCCAGGTCGCCACGGACCCCGGCCGGACGACGAAGTACCTCGGCTGCCTGATGGTGGTCCTGGGCGCCTTCGTCCAGTTCTACATGCGGGCGGGGGTCTTCACCGACGGCGGCAAGCGGGAACGCGAGCGGGCCGCCGCCCGGGCCAGGAAAGCCGCCGGCCGCGATCCGCCCGCGCCCGAGACGACCGTCTCGGTCGTGACCGAGTCCGAGGAACTGCTTTGATCCCTTCCGGAGGCTGCGCGACGCACCGATCCCTCCGCTCATCGAACCGAACCGAACGGCTGCCTGAGCCGCACCTCACCCGAGAGATTCTGACATGAGACGATTCGGAGGACTCCTCCTTGGCCTCGGCCTGGCGCTGGCGATCGGCCGATCCGCGTCGGCCGCCACGGACCCCAAGGCGCTCGGCGTCGGCCCCGCCTATGAAGAGCTGGGCAAGCTGGCTGTGATGCATGCAGGGCGGATCAAGCCCCTGGACACGCTGGCCCGCGAGGAGGTCAAGCAGATCTTCGGCCGCGAGACGATCAAGCTCCGCGACGAATCGAACGGGGTCGTCGCGACCTGGGGGCCCGTCGCGGCGATGTTCGACTGGTCGGTCCGCCCCGAGTTCTGGGACGACCAACCGATCATCCTCGTCGAATACGTCCCGTTGAAGCGGCTGCTCCTGGCCGAGACGATCCAGGCCCGGCTGGCGGCCGCCGCGGAGAAGGGCGGGACGTCACCCGAGGATCGCGCCGCGCTGAAGGCGCTGGCCGACGACCCGGAAGTCTCCCAGGCCAAGCTGACCCGCTTCCTCGAGCGGGCCCGGATCGCGGACGAAGACAGCAAGGCGATCAAGGAGCTGGCCGCGAAGCTGGGCGAGGCACACCGGTGGCTCACCCCCCGAGAGCTTGAGAACGCCCGGGTGGTCTCGGGCGGCCAGCGGCTCCCCTTCGACTCGTGGTTTCGCGACCTCGACGACCGCAAGCGTCAGGCCGACTCGAACGTGGAGGGGGTCGAGAGGCTGGCCGAGGTCGAGAATCGCGCCATCGAGGTCGGGAGGAGGCTGGTGCACTACCAGGCGATCCGCGACCGCGAGATCCGTTCCGTCGAGCCGATGCTGGTCATGCCCCGGCCGAGCACCCCGGCGTTCCTCGCCTTCTCGGCCGCCGCGCTCAGGAAGGGGAGGGAGCAAGGCCCCGAGGCGCTCACGCCGCTCCAGCTCGAGGCCGCGAATTCCCTGGCGAAGTACTGGAACGACATCCCGCTCAAGGATCGCGAGATGCCGGGGACCGACGCCGAGTTCGACAAGCGGTTCACCGGCTGGCTCAAGGACAAGGCGGGGTGGATCCCGTTCAAGGTCTTGCTCGACGCCAAGCCCGAGGAGCTGGCGGAGGCCGGCTATCCGGCCAGGCCGATCGAGGCGTTCCGCGCGGCGTTCAAGGCGATGGAGCAGGCCGAGTCGGCCGCGCCCGGCGAGGCGCCCGCGGCCAAGGCGAGCACACTGCTGGCGGCCTCGCGCGAGCTGGGAGAGGCGGTCAACCCCGGCATGTATCCCACGCTCCGGGAGATGGAGCGGGAGGTCTACTTCAACCAGACGAACCCGTTCTGGAAGGCCCCGGTGGCCTACGGCGCCGCGCTGGCGCTGCTGGCCATCAGTCTCGGGTTCCTCGCGACCGCCCGGCGCTCGGCCCTCTGGTGGGTCGGCCGGTCGGCCTACACGCTGGGGATGATCGCACTGGGGGCGGGGATCGCCCTGGAAGTCTTCGGCTTCACCATGAGGGTCCGGATCTCGGGTTGGGCGCCCGTGACCAACATGTACGAGACGGTCATCTGGGTCTCGCTGGTCGCGGCGGTCCTGGCCCTGGTCTTCGAGCTGATCTTCCGCGGGACGTACGCCGCGCTGGCCGGCTCGGGCGTGGCGCTGCTGGGGACGGTGCTCGCGGCGAACGTGCCGCTCCTGGACCCGAGCATCCACAACCTCAACCCGGTCCTCCGAAGCAACTACTGGCTGACGATCCACGTCCTGACCGAGGTCTCCAGCTACGCGGCCTTCGCGCTGGCGATGGGGCTGGGGGTGATCGCGAGCCTCTACTACCTGACGGCGACCTACCGCCGCTCGCCGAGCTTCTCCGAGCTGGCGGCCTGGCTGGCGCCGGGGCTGCCGCTGCTCGCCGTGGGCGTGATCGGGCTGGGGGCGGGGTCGGGCTGGCTGGGACCGCGGCACGAGATCGGTCCGACGTTGTATTACGTCTCGCTGGCCCTGGCCTACGTGGGCGAGTTCCTGACGATCGTGGGTGTCAGCTCGGTCGTCGGGGAATCGGTCGCGCGGGCCAGCCTCCGTGAGGACGCCCACCTCGACGAGGCGGCGATCGCCGGCGAGGCCGCTGTCCCCGCGGCGACGGCCGTGCAGACGGTGACCGTCGACGAGGAGCAGGGGGCGGTGGCGACCCTGAGCCGTCCGACCGTCGCCGAGATCCGGTCGCGGGCGGCGCGGAACCGGCCCAAGCTCGACGCCAGGGGACTGGCCATGCAGGAGACGGCCGCCAAGATCAAGCCGCTGTCGAACTTCATCTACCGGACGATGCAGGTCGGCGTCCTCCTGATCGCCGCCGGCACGATCCTGGGGGGCGTCTGGGCCGACTACTCGTGGGGCCGGTTCTGGGGCTGGGACCCCAAGGAAGTCTGGGCCCTCATCACCCTGCTCGTCTACCTGATCCCGCTCCACGGGCGGTTCGCCGGCTGGGTCAATACGTTCGGCCTGGTCGTGTCGTCGGTCTTCTGCTTCCTCTCGGTAGTCATGGCCTGGTATGGGGTCAACTTCGTGCTCGGCGTCGGGCTACATAGCTATGGGTTCACCGAAGGCGGCGGTCAGTGGACCGTTACCGGCGTTGTCTTGGCCGTCCTCGCCCTCACCGCCGCCGCCGCCTGGCGTCGATACCTGGGCTCGCGTGTGACCGCCCCGACGGCCTGACCCATCGGCCAAGGTGTCCCGCTCCACGGACCCGGACCAGCCATTGCGAGAGGAGACACCAGCTTCGCTGGGCGTCTCGGACAAGCCGCGAGGCACTTCGAATCCGCCGGGAGAGCAAGGTCCCGGCAAGGGTCGTAGTCAATCGACCTCAGGGATCGAAAGGCCGGCTTGCCGGTGAGTACAGGTCCAAGTCCACTCCGTTCAGGCTGGAATTCTCTCACAATCGGGCTTGAATCCCAGAGGTCGTTGCGGCAACTTGATGTGGAGTCGTGTGGCGACTCTCGCGATACGACTTCATCATGTCATGAGCCCTCACTTCCACACCATCGAGAGGGACCATTCCGCCATGGGCGACAAGGCACCAAAGGACAAGGCCAAGAAGAAGAAGATCGACGAGAAGAAGAAGGCCGGAGCGGCCAATTCGGCCTCCGCCGAGAAGGCGGCCAAGAAATGAGCGATCCCCGGGTGCGTGACACCCGGTGGGGGTCACGCACCCGGTGAGATGGGCGTCTTCCTCGGGTCGATGCCCGCGCGGAGGTTGACCTGGGCGGCCGAGAGGCTTCGGGTCGTCAGCGCGACGGTGAATGGGTGGCCGGGGACCGCGTGCTGCGCGTCGGAGAGCTGACAGGACAGCGCCAGCGCCGATCGGCCCAGGTCATGGTCGCCGCTGGACTGCCAGAACGAGGCCATCCAGAGCTGCATCCTCCGAAAGAGTTCGAGCTGGCCCTGGAGGCGATGCTCGAAGAGGTAGCGATAGGCCCCCGCATCCCGTTTCGAGTCGGGTGACGGGTCGACCTCGCGGAGGGCGATCTCCTCGGCGATCTGATAGGTCAGCGCCGAGTCGTCGAGCCAATCCGGGCAGGCTTCGAGCACGGCTCGGGCGCGTCGGGGCATCTCGTCGAACGGTTGCGACGCCGGATCCCAGCCGGGAAATGGGAGGGGGAGGGGGCGGGGCTGGACCCTCGGGCCGACCGTGCCCTCGAGCCAGAATCGCAGCGCGGGCGAGGTCTCCGGCCCGCAGAGCAGCAAGCTTCCGGCGAGCAACCCGAGCGCCAGCTCGGGGGCCCCTTCGACCAGGTCGCGATCGGACTCTCGGACGAACTCCCGGAAGGCGTCGTCGGCGACGGGCGACTCGGGGACGATCACCCCGTGGACTTCGCGCACGCCGCGCCGGACGTCGCAGAGGAAGGCCGCGGTCAGCCTCGTGGCGCCCAGCGTCGAAGACAGGACGATATAGCCTTCCCCCCGGCCATTCACCGCGGTGACCAGCGAGCGGACCAGCTTCGGGGCCGGTCGGTCCGGGCCTCCCCAGGCGGCGATGGCGATGTCGGCCTTGTCGCCCAGCCAGCGCCTGGCCCGCGCGGCGACGTCGGGGTCGGGGTGATCGGCGGCGATCGACGCCCAGGCGGCGACGAGTTCGGGGTCCCGGGTCGCGGGGCGCGCGAGCACGTCGAGCGCGGCGGAGCGAGTCGCGGGGTCGTGCGCGAAGGTCAAGAGCCGGAGGAACGTCACCAGCCCGGGGCCGAGGGCGACGTCGCCCAGGCCCGCGACGATCTGGGGGCGGATCTCGGACTCGACGGCCCCCAACCCCTGCAGCGCGAGCCATGTCTCCTCGGGCCCCTCTTCCAACTGTTCGGCGAGCTCGGCCAGCGAGCCTTCCTCATCGAGCGACTCGTTCAACTCGGCCCAGCGCTCGGCCAGTTCGGGGTAGGACTCGAGGGCCCCTGCGGCGTCGAGCAGATCCAAGGCGTCCCACGACCGCTCGGGAGAGAGGTGGGGCTGCGCGATGAGAGCCTCGGCCAGCACGCGGAGCAGGTCCGACGACGCGAACGCCTCGACCAGCCGCAGGAGGGCCTCCGCGTCGCCCCCCTGCAAGTCGCGGAGCCTTGGGCGTACCGCGGCCAGCAACCGCTCTTTCGGGAACCGCGCGATCAGCCGGTCCAACTGCTCGTCGCGCTGCCGATCGGTCCATTCGGGGTGGGCGCGGAAGGAATCGAGCAGGATCTCCGGCGTCTGATCGATCGTCGCAGGTAAGTCGTCGGGCGGGCGCGGTTTCATGTAGGCTCCTGGGAACGCGACCGAAGACTCCGCCATATCCTCACACTGCCAGATTTGCCCGCCCCGGGGCAAGCCTCTTCTCACTCGATCACCTGGCTGAATCTTCTCATCCTCCCTGAGGATAGATCTCGTCACCGGATTGGCGACGGGAGGGTCGTTGGGCTCGTGATGGCGAACGGACGGAGTCGTGACGCGGGGCAATACCACGCCCTACCACCCCGGTACCGGTCGGGGGGGCCGGGACGAGAGGGAGACGTCCGCGCCACCGCTGGCCCGACATGGGGTCGTGAGGGAGGCCGTCCCCACCTTCGGTCGAGGCTCCCAGGACATCCGGGATCGCCGACCCGATCATACCCCCGAGGCAAGGCGCCTCGGACCCTTGATATCCCGGATGATCGCCCGGTGGGAGCGGCGCGTCGACGACGCGATGCCGGACGGCTCCTGCCGTCCACCCGATCCTCTGCAAAATGGCCCCCCCGCGTACCCCTCCGACGAGGCGGCGCGCGTGGATCGGGGACGGGGACCTCGAGCGTCGCGTACACGACCTCCCTGGCCCCCTGAATCGATCATCGTTCGAGAGCGTCGCGGCGTCCCAGAATTCCGGCGGATGATGGGGACTAACACCAGTTACCCGAGTTGAGTCAATAATTTCTCTGCCATCGGCCATCGCTGAGACCCAGACGGATCAGGGATCAGGCCGTCCGCCCGCCCGATCCCGGGCGTGACGGTCGGCGGGAGGCGGCGAGGTCGAGATCAGCCTCGAGGACGGCCGGCTCGTAGAGGCCGGGATCGACTTCGGTCAAGAATCGGCTCGGGGTCGCCAGGATGCTTGGCCCCCGTCCCCCACGCGCGATCATGAGGGGATAGCTCAGGTAAAGCTCGTCCATGGCACGGGTCACCGCGACGTAGAAGATCCGCCGCTCCTCATCCTCGCCGCCGGGCTCATCCAGGGCGCGGTAGTGCGGGAAGCTACCCTCGACCAGGCGGAGGACGAAAACGCGCGACCATTCCAGGCCCTTCGACTGGTGGACCGTGCTCAGGACCAGGGTCTCGGCCGGCTCGGCGTCCGCGAGCGTGTCCATGCCGTAGACGTCGCCGGCCAGGAGCAGATCGGCGACCAGCCGCTCCAAGCTGTCGTACCGCGCGGCCAGGACGCCGAGCTGTTCAATGTCGGCGAGCCGCTGGTCGGGATGCTCATACTTCTCGCGGACCATCGCCGGATATCCCCCTTCGAGGATGGCCGCGATGGCCTCGGCCGGCCTGGTGTCGGGGCCCGTGGCGCGGATCTTCATCAAGTCGGCGACGAACCCCGCGAAGGTCCCCTTGCCCTTGGCGGGGACCATCGCCATCGTCTCCGCGGTCGTCAGCGCCTCCATCGGATCGGCGGCGGCGAGGAGCCGGGCGCAGAGCGCGGCGGCCTTGACCTGACCGATCCCCGGCAGGAGCAGGAGCAATCGGCGCCATCCCAGCTCGTCGCGCGGGTTGGCCACGATCCGGAGGTACGCCAGCACATCCTTGATGTGCGCCTGCTCGAAGAAGCGGAGTCCGCTGCGGACCGTGTAGGCGATCCCTCGACTGACCAGCTCGGCCTGGAGCAGGATGCTGTCGTGGTGGTTGCGATACAGCACGGCGATCCTGCCAAGCGAGATGCCCTGCTCATGACAGTCCAGGATCTGCTGGCAGACGAATTCCGCCTCCTCGTAGGCATCGGCCGCGGGGATCACCACGGGGCGAGACCCGGGCGGCCGGGCCGAGACAAGGGTCTTGCGGAAGCCCGAGGCACTATGGGCGATCGAGGCGTTCGTGAAGGCGACGATCTCGGGCGTCGACCGGTAGTTGATCTCGAGCCGGAAGAGTCGCGCCTCGGGGTGGCGCTCGGGGAACTTGAGGATATTGTCGTAGTTGGCGCCCCGGAAGCGGTAGATCGACTGCGCGTCGTCGCCGACGGCGGTCAGGTTGCCCGCGCCGGCGCGGGCGATCGCCTCGACCACCGCGACCTGCACGGCATTGGTGTCCTGCATCTCGTCGATCAGGATGTGGCGGAACATCCGCCCCTGTATCGCGAGCTGGTCAGGGAACTCGCCGATCAGCCGGTCCCACTGCCCGAGCAGGTCGTCGTAATCCATGCAATTGGCCGCGCGCTTGCGTGCGGCATAGGCCGTCGCGGCCGCGTCGAGCTGCGGCTGCCACGCGACCAGGTCGGGATCGCGATCGGCGACGACCTCGGCGAGTGGCCTGCGGACGTTGAACGCGAAGCTGATCAGACTGAGCACCTGTGCCGGCTTCGGGGCCGCCTTGCCTGTGCCGAAGAGCCCGGCGTCGTCCATCGCCAGCTTGATGAGGTCCTGTTGGTCCTCGCCGTCGAGGATCGAGAAGTTGGCGCCGAACCCCAGCAGCTTGGCCGAGCGACGTAAGAGGCGGTTGCCGATGTGGTGGAAGGTGCCGGCCCAGACCTTCGCCGCCGGGGCCCCGATCAGCGTCTCGAGCCGGCCGACCATCTCGCGGGCCGCGCGTCGCGTGAAGGTGACGAGAAGGATCGACTCGGGGGTTACCCCCCTGGCGATCAGGTAGGCGACGCGGTAGGTGATCACCCGAGTCTTGCCCGAACCGGGGCCGGCAAGGATGAGGTTGTAGCCGTCGGGGGCGGTCGCCGCCGCGCGCTGCGAATCGTTCAGGTCCTCTGCAAACCGCGCGGCCAGCCGGTCATCGCCCGCCTTCTTCAGCCGGATCTTCCGCATGCGTGGGGCCCGCCCCGGTCGGACAACTTTTGGAGTTCCGCATAGGGAGACGAGTTCGTATTATACAGTTCCTGATCGACTCGAAAACCCGGACGTCGGACACAAACCAGGGAGGGCTCGCCTTGGCCAGCATCAAGAACGGCCTCGCCACCACGATCATCCGCGACCCCCGCGTCTACCTGGTCGGGCGCCAGGCGGTGGACGACGACGCGCTCGCCGCATTCCTGGCCGATCACGACGCCCGACACTGGGCGACCGACACCGACGAGGCCGGCGAGAAGCTTATCGAGGTCGCGGGCCGGACCTGCTACATGTCG
>JAFANO010000626.1 GCA_019232645.1 Planctomycetaceae bacterium
GTCGACCAGTCCCTTCACCGTGCGCCCCAGGCGATCCAGCTTCCAGAGGACCAGCACATCACCGCCGCGGAGGTGGGAGAGGGCCTCCGCCAGACCGGGGCGCGCGGCCTTCGTGGCCGAGGCCTTGTCGGTGAAGATGCGTTGACATCCAGCTTTCTTCAGGGCATCGAGCTGGAGGTCGAGCGATTGCTCGTCGGTCGAGACCCGGGCATAGCCGATCCGCATGCGGCCCCTCCCGTCCTCTTTCTCGAAACTCATCGTACCCGACACGGGCGATAAGTCGATTCTGAGAATGGTTTCCGAGAAGCGAAATGCCCCGGTTCGGTGCGTCCGCTCCAAGACGCCCGGGGCTTCTCGGAAACCTTCGTTTGCGAGAACCACAGGGCAGGCAGCCCCGGAGGAGACCGCCGTGCCCGTCGGGTTCCTCAGCGACGCGGAACGCGAGCGGCTCGACAGATTCCCCGCCCAAGTCGTCCCCGGCGACATCGAGACCTACTTCACCCTCTCCCGCGCGGACCGCAGGCAGATCCCCCGGACGGCCCCGCCCGCCAACCGCCTGGGGTTCGCACTCCAACTCGGTGCGCTCCGCTTCCTCGGCTTCTGCCCCGACGACCTGGGTACCGCCCCCGAGGCGGTCGTCGCCTTCGTGGCGCGGCAACTCGACGTCGCCCCGGGCGAGCTGACGCGGTACGGCCGCCGGGGGCAGACGCGGACGGAGCACCTCCGGCAGATCCGGCGCTACCTCGGCTTCCGCAAGGCCACGGCTGGCGACCTGGCCCGGCTCGAAACCTGGCTCGTGGACCGAGCCCTGGAGCACGACCGCCCCACCTTGCTCTTGCGGCTGGCCTGCGAGCACCTGCTCGGCCTGCGGGTCGAGCGACCGGGTGTCACCCACCTGGAGCGCCTCATCGCCGCGGCCCGGCAGCGGGCCCAGCAGGAGACCTACCGGCGGCTGGCGCCGGTCCTGACCGGGGATTGCAAGGCCCGGCTCGACGGCCTGCTGACCATCGACGCCGCCACCGGCCGCTCCGGCCTGGCCTGGCTCCAGCAATCCGTCGCGTCGTCCACGCCACCGATGGTCCTCGTCACCCTGGAGAAGCGCGCCTTGTGCCGGCGCTGGGGGGTCGACCGCTGGGACGTGTCGTCGCTGAGCCCGAACCGCCTGAAGTTCCTCGCCCAGATCGCCCGGCGGTCTACGAACCAGGCCCTCCAGCGGATGCCCGAACGGAGGCGCTACCCGATCCTCGTGGCCTTCCTCTATCAGACCCTGATCGACCTGACCGACGAGGCCCTCGACCTGTTCGACCGCTGCCTCGCGGACGCCTACCACCGCGCCCGCCGCGACCTGGAAGACTTCCGGCTCTCGGTCGCCGCGTCGACCAACGAGAAGGTGCGGCTCTTCCGCGAGATCGGCTTGGTGGTCCTCGACCCCGAGGTCAGGGATGCGGACCTGCGACGGGCCATCTACCGCCGCATCCCCCCGGCCGAACTCCGGGACGCCGTCGCGGAGTCCGACCGGATTATCCGGCCCCCCGACGACCACTACTTCGACTTCCTTGAGAGCCGTTACACCTACCTCCGCCAGTTCACCCCCGAGTTCCTCGACGCCCTCGCGTTCCGGTCTACGGGGGACTCGCCCTTGCTCCGGGCCGTGGACCTGCTCCGCCGGCTCAACGCCGAGCGGCGGCGCGTCCTGCCCGACGGGACGTCGCTCGATTTCGTCCCCGCGCGGTGGCGGCCGTACGTCAACGACAACCCCGACCCGACCGCACGCCGCCATTACTTCGAGCTGTGCGTCCTGTGGGAGCTGCGGGGGGCCCTGCGGGCGGGTGACGTCTGGCTGGAGGGGAGCCGCCGTTACGCCGACCCCGAGACGTACCTGATCCCCCGGGAGGCATGGCCCCGCCTCCGGGCCGAGGTGTGCCGGGAGATCCAGGCCCCGGAAGACGGAACGGGTCGCCTGCGCGAGCGCGATGAGGAACTGAGCGGGCTCCTGGACCGGGTCGAGGCGTTGCTCGCCAAGGGCGGGGACGTCCGCATGGAAGGCGGCGACCTGGTGGTCTCACCCCTGGGGCCGGAAGAGAAGCCGGAGAGCACCGCGGAGCTGGAGCGGCTCATCGACGAGCGGCTGCCGCTGGTCGAGCTGTGCGAGCTGCTCATCGAGGTCGACGGCTGGACGCGATTCAGCGACGACTTCGAGCACGCCGGCGGGACGGAGCCGCGGGGCCGTGAACTCCGGAGCCACCTCTACGCAGCGATCCTCGCCCAGGCATGCAACCTCGGCCCAGTCCGGATGGCGCGGATCTCCGACCTGACGTACCAGAGGCTGGCCTGGTGCACGAACTGGTACGTCCGCGACGAGACCCTGAAGGCCGCGACGACGCGGCTGGTCAACTTCCAGTACCGCCAGCCGCTGAGCCGGTTCTGGGGCACCGGGACGCTCTCCTCGTCCGACGGACAGCGGTTCCCGGTCTCCGGCAAGGTGCGGATGGCCACGGCCCTGCCGCGGTACTTCGGCTACGGCAAGGGGGTGACCTTCTACACCTGGACCGCCGACCAGTTCGCGCAGTACGGCACCAAGGTGATCCCCGCCACGGTCCGCGACGCGACCTACGTGCTTGACGAGATCCTCGACAACGAGACCGAGCTGCCGATCCTGGAGCACACGACGGACACGGCGGGCTACACCGAGATCGTGTTCGCCTTGTTCGACCTGCTGGGCTTGCAGTTCTCCCCGCGCATTCGCGACCTGGGGGACCAGCGGCTGTTCCGCATGGGCCGTCAGAAGCGACATCCTCACCTGGCGCCTCTACTCCGGGGGCGGATCAACCGCGACCGGATCCTGCGCACCTGGGATGACCTGTTGCGGGTGGCCGGGTCGCTGAAGCGCGGCTGGGTGACCGCATCGCTGCTCATCGGCAAGCTCCAGTCCTACCCCCGCAAGAACCGGCTGACCCGGGCTCTGCAGGAGCACGGCCGCCTGGTCAAGACGGTCTTCATCCTCCGTTACCTCGAGAGCGCGGATTACCGACGGCGGATCCTCGGTCAGCTCAACAAGGGCGAGGCCCTCCACGGCCTGCGGGAGTTCCTGCTGTTCGCGAACAAGGGGACGCTCCGGAAGAAGCAGGAGGAGGAGCTGCGGAACCAGGCGGGGTGCCTGAACCTGGTGACCAACGCGGTGGTGACCTGGAACACGGTCTACATGGCCGCCGTGATCGAACGGCTCCGAGCGGAGGGCAAGACGGTGAACGAGGAGGACATCGCCCGGCTCTCGCCGGCCCGGTACGAGCACATCAACCCGTACGGCAAGTACCGCTTCGAGGTCGAGGAGGGGCTGAGCCGCACCCGCTTGCGTCCGCTCCGCCCGCCCCCTGAACACCCGTCACGGTGAAGATCGTTGTTTTTTGCTCCGTTGCTATCGGAAGCCCACATACAGGAAATCGAGCCGGCCGGTGAGCTTGCAGAGCAAGTCCCAGGTGCTCTGATGGGTCCGGTCGTCCACCACGTTGCCGCTCTTGGCCTGGAAGTAGATCGGCACCCCGCCGTCCTTGGCCACAGTGAGGATGAAGAGCAATTGCTTGAGATCCGGCCGGTGATCCTTGTTGTGTCCCCAGGTGATCGCCAGCCGCGCCTGCCCGCGGCGCCGGGATTCCACGGCGGCGTCGAGGTAAGCGCCGGAGAAGGTCACGGTGGTCG
>JAFANO010000729.1 GCA_019232645.1 Planctomycetaceae bacterium
CCCGATTGGCGATCGACGTTCCAAAGGCGAAAACGTGAGCGAAAGCCGGAGAATCTTCACTCTCGATGCCAGAGTGCCCCTGCCGAGGCCGGGCCCGCCCGCGACGGGCGACCCCCGCCATCGGGCGGTCGAGGCTGGGGGTCGTCCGGACGACGTCGGTCCCCCGGCGCCAACTACCTGGGGGGAAGCCGAGCATGCAGCGTGCCACCGTCGCACTCATGAGCCGTTGTCGTCCGATCCGCCGTCGGGTCCGCGGTGTCCTGATGCCGGAGCACCCCGCCGGGGTCGGCGCCGCCAATCTCTCTAATAAAATAAATAAATATTTAATAATATTATTAAATATAATATTTAAAACTTGTGATCGACGTGGTCGCGACGGGATTCGGGATCGCGGTTGTCGGTGTCGTCCCTGGCGGCGGGCGATTGACCACCGACGTGGCGACGCGAGGCGGTCCAATCCGAGGGTGACGCGCGGAGGGATCGGCGATAAGATCGCGGTCAATGGCACCTTCCCGTCCCCTTCAGCTGCACCCGCCCCCGTGGGAGCCGAATCCGTGGATGCCGTGACCCGCCTCCTGTCCGACCTCGTCGCGATCCCGAGCGTCAACCCGATGGGCCGGCCTCTGAGCGGCCCGGGGTTCCTCGAAGTGGGGATGTCCGACTATCTCGAACGCTGGTTCCGAGAGCTCGGCGTCCCCTGCGAGCGGCAGACCGTGGCCCCCGGGCGCGACAACCTCCTGGCGCGGTACGAGGCGCCGGACGCGCGGCGGACGCTCCTCTTCGACGCGCATCAGGACACGGTCCCGACCGACGGCATGACGATCCCACCGTTCGTCCCGGCGATCGTCTCGGGTCGGCTCCACGGGCGGGGGTCCTGCGATATCAAAGGGGGGATGGCGGCGATGCTCGTCGCCTTCGCGCGGCTGGTCCGTGAGCGGCCGAGGGGCTCGGCGTCGGTGGTCATGGCCTGCACCGTGGACGAGGAGTTCACCCACACCGGCTCGACCCTCCTGGCGGCGACGCCGCACGGGGCCGACCTGGCGATCATCGCCGAGCCGACGCGCCTCGACCTGGTCAATTGCCACCGGGGCTCGGTCCGCTGGAAGATCCGGGCCCGCGGGGTCGCCTGCCACAGCTCGACGCCCCACCTGGGCGTCAACGCGATCTACCGGATGGCCCCTGTCATCGCCGCCCTGGCGGAGCACGCCGAGGATCTCTCGAAGGCGGTGCCTCACCCCGTGCTCGGGCCGCCGAGCCTGTCGGTCGGCCGGATCGAAGGTGGGGTGAGCGTCAACGTCGTCCCCGACTGGTGTGAGATCGAGGTGGATCGGCGGCTCATCCCCGGCGAGGTCGCACGCGAGACGATCGCTCGAGTCGAACGATTCTTGCGCGATCGGCTGGGGGGGTTCGAAGACCTGGAGTTCCTCCCCCCCTGGGGCGTCATGCCCGCGCTCGCCCCCGACGACATGGGGTCGATCGACTGGGTCGGCGACGTCGGACGGGCGGTCGCCTCGGCGACGGGTCGGACGCCGAGGGTCACCGGAGTCCCCTACGGCACCAACGCCGGGCCCCTCAGCGCCTCGGGACTGCCCTGCCTGGTCTTCGGGCCGGGCGACATCGCACAGGCACACACGAAGGATGAGTGGGTCGAGCTCGACCAGGTCCGCGCGGCCGTCGACGCTTATTATCAGATCGCCCGCGACCTGGGAGGCTGAAAGGAAGGGATCGGAGGACGCCCCGACGATGCGACGCGCGCCGGGGCGGGTGTCCGGCTCAGAAGACGTCGAGGAAAAAGTGATAGCCCTGATAGAATTTTGTCTTGTTGATCTCGTGCCACTGGTTGGGATGGCGATAGCCGAGGTGCCGCTTGCCGCCGTAGAAGTTCCGGTAGTAGGGCCCCTGGATCTGCGGCACGATGCGCTGCTCGCGGGGGTACAGGTAGAAGCCGTCGTAGAGCGTCCGATACTCGAAACCGTTGCCGGGCACCTGGGGCGGGACATACGGCCAGTGCAGGTAATTGGTCCAATCCTGGGCCCGCACCGACCCGACGCCGTCGGAACCCATCAGCGCCGCCGCGAGGGCCAGCGCCTTGAGCCGTGAGGCTTGCGACACGATCCACCTCCGTGTTGGTACCAGAATCGCGAACATGCGGGAGTATACCCCACGATTCGACCGGACGCGGGGATTCGCTCGAATTCCTTGCGATCGTCGATCCGTTGATGCGGATCAGGCAAACTTGCGGGGACACCCCCCTCTCGATGGTCAGGAGGACGGCGCGGGTCGCCGGGGCTCGATGGTGCGACGGATCGGAACGATCGGATTCCTCGGATTCCTGCTCGCCGGGCTGGCGGCCCCGACCGCCCCGGCGAGGGCGGAGGTCCCCGAGCCCGACGAGGCGCGGCTCAAGGCCGAGGTCTTCACGCTCGCCTCCCCCGAGTTCCGGGGCCGTCGGGGCGAGGGGGGGCGGAAGGCCTCCGAACATCTGGTCGAGGCGTTCCGCGGCCTGAAGCTCGAGCCGCTGTTCGACGGCGCGTACACCCAGCCGATCGTCGAGGGCACGACCGGCGAAGTCCTCGGCCGCAACGTCGGCGCCAAGCTCCTCGGCGCCGACCCGGCGCTGCGTCACGAGTGGATCATCGTGTCGGCCCATTTCGACCACCTGGGCGTGCGGCGGGGCGTCCTCTTCCCCGGCGCCGACGACAATGCGTCGGGGGTCGCGATGATGCTCGAGGTCGCCCGGTCGCTGGCGCTGTCGGCCGAGCCGCCGCGGCGGAGCGTCATGTTCCTCGGTTTCGACCTGGAGGAGGTCGGCCTGTACGGGTCGCGCTACTTCGTCGAGCACGCGCCGGTGTCGCTCGACCGGGTCCGGCTGTTCATCACCGCCGACATGATCGGCCGGGCGCTGGGGGGTGTCTGCCGGTCGTACGTCTTCGTGATGGGCAGCGAGCACGCGCCGGGGCTCCGGCCCTGGATCGCGGCGGCGGCGGAGCGCCGGCCCGTGACGGTCGGCATCCTCGGGAGCGACATGCTCCTGCTCGACCGCAGCGACTACGGGCCGTTCCGCGCCCGCAAGGTCCCCTACCTGTTCTTCAGCACGGGGGAGCACCCCCAGTATCACACGCCGGGCGACACCCCCGAGACGCTCGATTACCCCAAGCTCGCGGCGATCAGCCGGGTGATCCTGGGCGTCGTGCGCCGGGCCGCATCGGCCGAGTCGGTCCCGAAGTGGAATCCGGTCCCCGACCATCCCCTGTCTGAGGCCGTCACCGTCCGCGACGTCTTCCGTGCCCTGCTGGAGCATCGCGACGGGCTCAAGATTGGTAGCTCGCAGGCGTTCCTCCTGAACAACACGCTCCGCAAGCTCGAGGCGATCGTCGCCCGGGGCTCGATCACCCCCGGCGAACGCGCGGGCATGCTCAACGCGGCCCGGCTCGTGATGATCGCGGTCTTCTGAGCGACGATCCGGAGGAGGCTCACCGGCGCGGGGGAGGAGGCGGGCGGCGGAACCGAGGGAGGTGCGGGGGCTGGGGCCGCCGGTCGAGCATCCCGGGGGGCTCCACGACCCGCACGTCCTGCGGGGGGATGACCTCGGGGGCGAACCGCTCCAGGTGAGGGACGAAGGGGATCGCGGCCCCGGGCGGGAGGAGCTCGAGGGCGTCGGGCTTGCGGTGACCGGGCGGGGCCGCCGCTCGCTCGGTGTCGCCGGCCACCTCCTGGGCGGAGTCCTTCGCGCGGAGGGCCAAATAGGACGGCCAGCCCTGGCCCGAGACGGGCTCGGGGGTGTGCTTCATGCCGGTCGGGTCGTCGTCGGAGGTCATCCGCATGCCGGCAGGGGTCATCTCCACCCGCCTCGGCTCCCCCTGGGGGATCGACTGGAGGAACGCGATCGTCTCCGAGGCGCGTCCGAACTGCCCCTGGCCGAGGAAGATCTGCGCCCGGACGGACAGGAGCCGGAGCCGCTGCTCGGGGTCGGTCACCCTCGCCTCGAACGCCTCGAGCGAGGCGAGGGCCGAGGGATAATCCTCGCGGAGGACGTCGAAGAAGAGCCGCGCCTCGTCGAGCAGCGCCTCCAGCGCCGGGCTGGCGGACGGGGCGTCGGCGGGCCGATCGCAAAGCGACCGACCGATCCGGCCGAGGCGGCGGAGCCGGAGGGTCAGCTCCTGGTTCGAGGCGAACTCCCCGGGGATCGGCAGGAGGGTCGGGCGCTCGACCACGCGGCCCTCGACGATGGCGGCCGGGAGGTTGCCCCGGAGCAACGGCCGGGCGGCGCCGATCAGGGTCGTGATCCACTCGACCCGCGCCGCGTCGTCGGGCACGATCGGCGTCACCGTGTTGGCCGCCAGGTCGTACACCGCCGGCGGCGAGAGATGGCCCTGGGGGCCGGCGCGGAACGCCAGCGTCCCGCCCGTCGGCGCCAGCGCCAGCGACCCGACCCGGATCGTGGAGTCGAGCGGATTGAACTTCTTGTGCGTCACCTGGGTCCTCGGCTGGAACCAGGTGATGACCGACGGCTGACCTTCAATATCAATGGTGTAGAACAGTTCCTCGCCGTCGCGGTCGAAGCTGAACGAGGCGCCGTAGTAGGTCTCGTCGCGGTCGCCGGGGTCGGAATTGAGCGTCAGGGTCTCGACCCTGCCGGTCTCGACCTGGACGCGGACCAGATCGGACTGTTGCGTCGGGTGCGCCAGGTCGCGCTGGGAGCGGGCGCGGGTGACGATCGCCACCGACCGGCCGTCGCGTGACCAGATCGGCGGCTGGCTCGCCTGGCCGATCTCGGCCAGGTGCCGCGCCGGGCCGAAGTTGTCGTCGAGGACGTAGAGCGACTCGGCATCGCCGCCGAGGAACGCCAACTTGGTGCCGTCGGGCGACCACGAGGGGAAATAGGCGTCCTTCTCCTCCTTGAGCAGCCGGCCGTTGTCGGCGCGGATCAGCGCCAGGCCGGGCGCGTGCTGGAACACGGGGACGGCCAGGTAACTGCTGTTGGGGCTCCAAGCCGGCGCCAGGCTGGGGAGGTCCACCGACTTGTCGCTGAGCTCGCGGCAGGGGCGCTGGAACAGGACGGTCTTGCGGTCGAGCGCCTCCTGGACCACGACCTCGAACCGCGCCCGGCCGTCGTCCTCCGGGACCAGGCGGCCGAAGGCCAGGACCTTGCCATCGGGACTCCAACACGGCGAGGTCAACGGCCCGCGCGACTCCTCGAGCACGACCGAGGCGCCAGTGTCGGCCCGGGTCGCCCAGAGCCGATAGATCGCCGCCGCGGGCCGCGGCGCCTGGTCGCCCCAGGACAGCGGCCTCTCGGCCTCACGACCCGTCTCGAAGATCCACCCCGGCGTCAGCGACGGGGGCCCCGGCCGAACCGCCATCGTGTAGGCCAGCCAGCGGCCGTCGGGCGACCAGAGGACAGGCGCATGCAGGCATCCGAGCATCACGACCGAGGTCAATCCCATGACCCGAACCATACGGCGACGCATCGGAACTTCTCTCGTCTTGAGGTCCTGATCCGGGAGCCCGCCCCTGGTCCTGTCCTCGAAGATGACGGTTCTCCCGTCGCTCCGTCCCCGGCCTGTTTCCTGATCAGTATAAAGGTGGCCGCGATCCATGCATACCGGGGACGGTGGAAAACCCTCCGCGAAAATCTTCGAACCTTCCGCGCTAGCGACCCCCGAGCCAAAGTTACCGAAACCTTCCATATCCAGGACGGAAATTTGACGCCGCTTTCCTGGGTTGTAGACTGACTCCAAGGAACACTGGAGCGAGGCGAGTCCGGAGCGGTGAGGGACCCGGGCGTCTCTTGCCTCTGAGGTGGTTACGACCTACAATGGGCGACTCAACAAGGGACAGCACCGATCGAGCCTAAAATAACTTCGTTCCTTATACCACATGCTGATCGGTCTGTCCGCCTTCCTCGGGGTCATCCATGCGTTTTGTCCTGATCGACCGGATCGTCGAGGTGCATCCCGGTCAATCGCTGGTCGCCATCAAGAACCTCTCGCTGGCCGAGGAGTATCTCGCCGACCACTTCCCGGGCTTCCCGGTCATGCCCGGCGTGCTGATGCTGGAGGCGCTGACCCAGGCCGGCGCCTGGCTGATCCGGCTCACCGAGGATTTCGCGCATAGCGTGGTGCTCCTGAAGCAAGCCAGGACGATTAAGTATGGCAGCTTCGTCGAGCCCGGCCGGCAGCTCGAGCTCCGGGTCGAGATGGCGGCGCACGGCGACCGCGAGACCAGCTTCAAGGGCGTGGGGGTGATCGACGGCCAGGAGATGGTCAAGGGCCGGTTCATCTTGCAGCGTTACAACTTGAGGGAACGCGATCCGGGCCTCCACGCCACCGACGCGGCGATCGTGGCCGGGTTGCGCGAGCTCTCAGCGACGCTCTGCAAGGGTTCGGTCGGGGCGCGCGCGATGATCCGGATCGAGCGGACGGCCCCGAACCCCTCGGTCGTCGCCCCATGACACGTTCGGCCCGTCCCGACCGAACGCCTGATGATGTTGCAAGGTTTCGCGAAATTCAGCAAGATAGTGGCACTTGACATCCCCGCGACAGTCGTGGTCGACCGAGCGGTTCGCGACCAACGGCTGGGCGCCGTTGAAGTTTCTCCCTCGTTCGCGCCGACCATTCATTTGAGTTCTCCTACCTTGCGACGGCCCTGACGCTGGTTCACGCGGTGGGATTGGTTTGGCGATCCCATTTTTCGAGAGGAAGTCATGCCGATACACGACGAGATCTTCGAGAAGGTCCAGGCGACCTTGGTGGACGCGCTGGGAGTGGATGAGGAGGACGTGACCCGCGAGGCCACCCTTCAGGGGGACCTGGGCGCGGAATCCATCGATTTCCTGGATATCGTCTTCCGGCTCGAACGGAACTTCGGGATCAAGATCCCCCGCGGCGAGCTGTTCCCCGAGAACATCGTCTCCGACCCAGAGATGATCGCCAACGGCAAGTTAACGGCCAAGGGCCTGGAAGAGCTGAAGAGCCGGATGCCGTTCGCCGACCTGTCGTCGTTCGAGGCCAATCCCGAGGTGGAGAAGATCGCCGACTTGTATACGGTCGACATGCTGGTGCAGTACGTGCGGAGCAAGTTGCCTGCCTGAGGTCCCGGCGGGGGTGCGATCCCACGGCGGCGGGAGTGGGATGCTCGGAGGAGGCTCATGCGCCGCGTCCGAGCGAGATCGTGCCCGCCCGCTCACCTGGACGCCCGGGGGCGGGGCGTCGCAAGCGCCAGAACGGCTGGTGTTCCCGAATGAGATGGATCTGGATCGATAAGTTCTTGGAGTTCCGGAGCGGGCAGTTCGCCCGCGCCATGAAGAACTTGACGCTGGCCGAGGACTACCTGCATGATCACTACCCCGGCTATCCCGTGATGCCGGCGTCGCTGATCATCGAGGGCCTGGCGCAGACCGGCGGGATCCTCGTCGGCGAGGCAGGCGGTTTCGCCGAGAAGGTCGTGCTGGCGAAGATCCCCCGCGCCGAGTTCTTCGGGGTCGCCTGCGCGGGGGACCAGTTGATCTACGAGGTCACCTTGACCGATCTGAGGAGCGAGGGAGCGGTCGTCGAGGCCAAGGCGTTCCTCGACGGGCAGTTGCTCGCCGAGGCCGAGATCGTCTTCGCCCACCTGGATAACTCGCGGGCCAATCAGATCTTCGGCCCCAAGAACTTCGTGTTCACCCAGCAGCTCTTGGGCGTCCTCGACCTGTCGAAGGCGCAGGCTCGCGCCCGGGAACAGGCCGCGACGGCGCCCGACAGCTCCAACGGTCAGCCCTGAGTCGTGCCGTTTGCGGGATCGGTTGATTCGAGGGAACGATCCCGGCCAGTCGCTTCAGCAGTCTTGAGCAGGGACGTCCTCCGGGCGAGCGATGGGGCTGGATGGTTCGCGATTGCCCCGTTCCGGTATCGACGGATCAAGCCCACCACCGTGGAGATCAACGGGTTTTCTCATGCTTCGCTCCGAACGCCGCGTGGTCATCACCGGTCTGGGAATCATCACCCCCGTGGGGATCGGCCCCGAGGCTTATTGGTCCTCGCTCTCCCAGGGACGTGGGGGGGTCCGTCGGATCAGCGCCTTCGAGGTCGGTGGCCTGCCGAACGACATTGGTGGCGAGATCGCCGAGTTCGATTCCAAGAGCTGGTTCAAGTCCTTCGCCCTGCCCGAGCATCGCAAGACGCTGAGCAAGAGCCAGAAGTACATGGCGCGCGACATCCAGCTCGCCGTGGCCGCCGCCGAGCTGGCGATGGTCGACGCGGGCCTGGCCCACGGCGGGGTCGAGCCGACCCGACTCGGCGTGGACCTGGGCGCCGGCCTGATTTCCAGCGAGCTGGATGAGCTGGCACCGGCCATCAACTCGTCCACCGAGGCGACCGGGAATTTCGACTATCGGGCCTGGGGTCGCGAGGGGATCCCCCAGATCCCTCCGACCTGGCTGCTGAAGTACCTGCCGAACATGCTCGCCTGCCACATCTCGATCCTGCTCAACTGCCAGGGGCCGAGCAACACGATCACCGAGGCGGAAGCGTCCTCGAACCTGGCGATCGGCGAGGCCGCGCGGATCATCGCGCGCGGCCGCGCCGACGTGATGATCAGCGGCGGCGCCGACTCGAAGATCCACCCGCTCAGCCTGGTCCGGATGAGCCTGCTCGACCAGCTGTCGCGCTGGCGCGGCGACCCGAGCGGTGCCTGCAAGCCCTTCGACCGCCGCCGCGACGGCTGGGTCCCCGGCGAGGGGGCGGGCATCCTGATCCTCGAGGAGCGGGAACACGCCCTGGGCCGCGGCGCGCGGAGCTACGGCGAGGTGCTCGGCTTCGGTTCGGGCTGCGATGCCAACCCCGACGGCGGGCTCGACCCCTCGGGGGCGGGGACCGAGATCGCCCTCCTGGCGGCGCTGCGCGACGCGGGCCTCGAGCCCGGGCAGATCGGCCATGTCAACGCGCACGGCAGCGCGACGGTCGTCTCCGACCTGGCCGAGGCGCGGGCGATCCAACGCGTCTTCGGGCCCGGGCGCTCGGTCCCCGTCACGGCGCTCAAGGGCTTCATGGGCAACGTCGGCTCCGGCTGCGGCGCGGTCGAGCTGATCGGCAGCCTACTCGGGGTCAGCCGCCGTGCCATCCCGCCGGCGCTGAACTGCGACGAGCCCGATCCGGCGTGCGGCCTCGACCTGGTCCGCGGCGCGCCCCGCCCGACCGATCACCCCACCTTCCTGAAAACCAACCTGACCCGCCACGGCCAGGCGGCCGCCCTCGTGATCCGGGGCGAGCCTACCTCGGCCTGATCAGGGATTCCGGTCCACCGTCAATGAAGGGCTCCGCCATGCGTCGTGTCGTCGTGACGGGAATGGGAATGGTCACCCCCCTGGGCCGGGACCTCGAATCGACCTGGTCGGCGCTCCAGGAAGGCCGGAGCGGAGTCGGCAAGATCAGCCTCTTCGACGCCGAGACCTTCCCCACCCGGATCGCC
>JAFANO010000083.1 GCA_019232645.1 Planctomycetaceae bacterium
ACGTCCGTGTTTTCTGATCGTCATCGCAGCCGGGATTTTCCAGATGAGGGCCGTCCGACTCGCTGGTCTGCCTCATCCGGTTGAACCCAAGGCACACTCAAGGAGCGTTGAGGACGCGAGTCAAGACAATTCCGAGCAAAGTTATACCCGCCGGTGGGCGTCTTGAAAGTTGGTGGAATCTCTGTACACAAGAGCGAAAGCGGGCATCGTCGAGGAAAACCCGACCGTAGGACCGGAGGCCATCATGCCATCGATTCCGCCGCCCCCTGAGATGCAGGCCGACATCGAGCAGCTCGCCAGGGAAATCCACCAGGCCATCGACGCCGAGATCGGTGAACTGGCCGCCAACCTCGCCACGACCGACGATGCCCACCTCTTCGGCGACAACGAGTTCACGATCCGCGCCCTGGCCCACAAGATCGCCGCCCGAGCCGTCGAGCGGCATCTGACGCGAAAAAAAACGGATACGAAGGCGCCAGCGTGACCTGCCCGCATTGCGACCAAGCGGCCGAGTTCCACTCGCACCGCCCGCACACGCCCGTCAGCCTCGTCGGCGCCATCCGCTACCACCGCGCCTACTATCTCTGCCGGCGCTGCGGTACGGGGTTCTTCCCCTTCGACCAACAGGCCGGGCTGTCGCCTCGGAACCTCACACCGGCCTTGGAGCGCGTCGCCACCCTGGCCGGGACGGTCGCCGACAGCTTCGAGAAGGCCGCCGACTTGCTCGAGGAGATGGCGGGCGCCCGGCTCGGGGAATCCACCGTCGAGCGGGCCACTGAAGACGCCGGTCAGCGTCTGGCCGACGCGGTCCGGACGGGCACGACCTTCGGCCCCAAGGCGGATTGGCCCTGGCCCAAGGACTACGAGGGTCGGCGGTGCGCCTATGTCGAGCTCGACGCGACCGGTGTCCGGCAGCAGGCTGAGGGAGGCGGGCCGGCCGAAGGGCGGATGGCCTACGTGGGGATGGTCTGCAACCCCGGCCCCGAGTGGCCGTGGCCTGACGAGACACCCCGGCCGATGCGGGCGCGCTACCTCTCCGGGTTGTACCCCCTGGAGGATTTCGCACCGCTGCTCCGCAAGCCCGCTGGGCAGGTCGGCATGGACCGGGCCGATCGCTGGATCGGACTGACCGACGGCGGCAACGGGCTGGAGGGCCGGCTGATGGAGAACTTCCCGCGTGTGGAAGTGGTCATCTTGGATTTCTATCACCCGGCGGAAAAGCTCACCGGCTTGGCGCGGCGGCTGTACCCCGAGGACGAGGCCCGGGCGGAGGATCAGGCGCGGCAGTGGCGTGGGCTGCTCCAGGACGAAGGTGGCGCGGTCCTGGCGGCGGTGCTGAGCGAATGGGCCTGGCCGCGCCGTGCGGGGCTGAGTGACGCGGTTGACGACGTGGTTGGCTACCTGGAGCGACACGCGCACCGGATGGAGTACCCGGAATACCTGGCGCGGGGCTGGTGCATCGGCAGCGGCGCAGTGGAGAGCGCGTGCAAGACGGTGGTGGGCCAGCGCCTGAAGCTGGCGGGGATGCGCTGGGGCGAGGATGGGGCGAATGCCGTCTGTCATCTGCGCGCCCTGTATCGCAGTGAGAGAGGCCAGTGGGAAGCGTTCTGGGGCCGCGACTTCAGCCCTAACTGATCGCCTGTACCACCAACTAATGTGATGCTCACCGTATACCCGCAGTCGCCAAGAAACACCAACCCAGGTCCCGTCAAGCCCGCCCAAATTCAGGTTTCGGACCCTCGGGACGGACCGTCCCCGTCCGGCTCGCCACCGCTCGTCATCCCTCAACCCGGCCCAGCTCGGGGGATGCCGAACGCTGACATCGAGGTGTGGGGTTATTCGGGCTCGACTGACCAGGCAGGGCAACTCCCAGGGCCGGGGGAACGGGCCACTCTCTCGGAACGACGGACGACCGTGCCGTGACAAATGGTATATACCCAAGCTGTCACTGAACAGGGAGCCGGCTTGCCGATTTAGCTTGACAGTCGGGGCGGCGCGGGGCGGGGCGGGCGAATTAGCTTGGTTTTTGCGTTTGGTCGCTGCCATCAGGGCTCCTCCCTTGCTGAGAGTCTTGCGGGCCAGCCCTCTTGGTTTTCCCAAGGAATGAGAGCACAAGGGCGACGATACCGCCCGTGAGGAACCCGGCTCCCCAACCGATCGCTTCGCTGACTTCTGTGATGATGTCGCTTCTGAAGGGCAGGCGAAGGCGTTCACCACTCCTCGCTCCGCTGATTCCCCAGCCCAGGAACCCCGTTCCCAGGCCCATAGAGATCACGGCAAAGATCCTTGCGAGTCGCCGCCCCACAGCCGGGTTGATCAGCCCCCAGACCAACAGCCCGACGAGAAGAAGAAGTCCCGGGAGGATCACATTCTGGAGGCTAACCCTCCCATACGTCGTGAAGAACCAGCCCAGCAGCCCCACGCCGACAGCAATCGCACTCGTGGTGAAGAGTTTCGTGTACCTCCCCTCCACGGACAAGTTGTTGACGCCCCAGATCAGCAGTCCTATGGCAAGACCCAGCAATACGAAAGGGAAGAATGGTTCCATTGCTTCGCTCCCCCTCCCGACACCGAGTCCGATCTCCCCATCGCACGAACCAATTCCATCCCGATGGCCACTCTCCTGCCGAGTAATCCTTTGGCTGAGAGGCTGTGAAAAAATCGCCTCCCAACAACGAATGCGGACGAGTTGATGGTGGCAACGCGGCAATCCTCAAGGCTTTACATCCATCAACTTCGGTAAATGCGAGCTTTTTGGCGATTGATTCACACACTCTGAGGCAAGGCCGAGCCATCAGGCGGTGCTCCTGTTCCTCCATTCGCGCCGTCTGTAGTGTCGTTCGCCAGGGTGGGCGGAAAGATATCACCTTACCGGACAGGCGGCATGGAGTACACCTGACCTTTGTCCCAGGCACGCCATCCTAGACCGCTAACCCGACGCCCCGTCAGAGGCCAGGGCAAGCGTCTGGGATCGTCGTTCCCGCTGGGCAATTCCGCCCCCCGGGCTCCCGGCCGAGGGGACCGGGGCGCGGGGGCGCAGGGGGTCATGGCGACAACCACCGCTCATCCCCCCGCCGGGTCACTTCTCCTCCTCTTCCTCCTCTTCCTCGAACTTGACCGTCTTGCCGTCGGCACTGACCCGGTATTCGACGCTCTTGTGACCCTTCCGCGTCAGGATGTCATAGGCGACGATCTTGCCTCCCTCCGCGACCGACTCGGCCCCCGTCGCCTTGAGATGGGGGTACGCGGCCTTGAAGGCGTCGAGCGCGACCTTGGGGACCTCGTGGAGCGGGATGGCGGTCTCGACCTCGAGGACCTCCGCCTCGGGGGTGACCTCGACCTCGACCGCGCGGCCGTGGGCGTTCTTGCCGGTCAGCTCGTAGATGGTCTTGCCCTCCTCGGTCTCCTTGGAGGCGTGATGCCAGGTGACGCCGGGGACCGCCTTGTCGGCGGCCTCCTTCACCGCGGCGGGGACCTTGTCCAGGTCGATCCTCTGGTCCTTCTCCTGTTGGCCCACGGCGACCGAGGTGATCAGGCCCGCCAGGCCTACCGCCAGGACGAATCCGCACCATTCCCGATGCATGGTCGTTGCTCCCGGATCTATAGGGTCCCGGCCTGCCCCGGTCAGACGACCGACTCGCCGGACTCGCAGCGGGCGCCCGGACCCCCGGCCCGGAGGGGACGTGCCTCGCCACGCGGGGGGGACCGTCCCCCACGTCACGGGGCCGGGGGCCGTGAGCGCCCCGCGGCGCCCCGTCTCCGAGCCGGCCCGAGCCTAGGCGACGCCGCGCGGGGCGTCAAAGAAAATCTTGGCGAAGATGGGGAACACCAGCGTGTCGCCGGAGGACGTGGAATCAAACGCTTCCCTGAGGCTCTGGAAACCGATCCCTTGCCCCTCCAGATCGATCATCCGCTCGATCAGATGCCGCAGCAGTCATTTTCAGAAGTCGATTGCACTTCGGGTCAGAAGTGGTCTGCACCGGGTCGGGAGTGGATTGCACTGGGAATCCTCGCGAGCCGAGATGTGCTGCCGTGATCAGCACTTGTTATGAGGGTCGTCGGGCGGCCAGGAGCCTTGGCCCGTCCGGTCGCAACTCCCCCTTGGGATCGACATGGCGATACAACGTCTGGCGGGTAATCCCCCGCTCGGTGCCCATCGCCCCGATCTTGGTCTCGGGCTGGCCCGATGACGCCGGAGGACCCTCGGGGGGCGGCCCGACAGCTGGCCCCGGGCGTGGGGTCTGGCACCGATTCGAGACGAAGTGGGCCTTGCCTTTCATGGGTTCTTCACAACGACGCGTTTGTGAGAGCGGGCCCCGATGCCAGGCGCCTTCGACTCGCGGTTGCCGGCCCCATCGAGGACCCAGATCTTGTTCGCGGCGATCCCCTCCGCGACGTGTGGGGGCCGGGTGAGCCCCGCCTTCGACGCGGAGGCACGAGCGGCTCAACGGGCGGCACGCTTCGAGGGCGGCCTTCGCCCCGACCCAGAGGGTCGTGTCCGAGTCGCGGGCGTTGGCCCGGGTCCGTTCGGGGTAGCTGATGGTCGGCATCTCCTCCGTCCAGCTCGGCGAACTCGGGATGCGGCTCTGACCTCTTGTCGTCGTGGTCCTCGGTCAGGGACCCGATAGCCATCCATCCACCCGTGGGGATTCCGAACGAGCGGGCCGCACGCCAGCCGGCCTCGTCGGCTCCGGCACGGCCGGCGGCCCTCGTTGATTTGAATTTCGACGCCAGCAACAGAACCATCGACACGATCGATGCGAAGAGACTTCACAGAGGGAGACCCGAAGGGGCATCGGCTGTCCGAAGTCCGGATGATGCTCCCATTGTTGTCTTGCCCTCCGTGGGGCACACCCCGCTTTCCGCTTGGCATGGGACAACACCCAGGAAGGTATCGATGAAGAGGTTGCTCTTCGCTGGTGTCGCGGCGCTCGCGACCGCCTTGGGGATCGGAGCCACCTCGGCTCAAGCTCGATATTACGGCAGCCACTACCGCCATCACGGCGGCTATTATCGCCCGTACTACCGACCCTACTACCCCTACTACCGACCCTACTACCCCTACTACCCCTACTACGGCGGCTACTACCGTTGATCCTGCGACGGGACGCGGAGCGAGCATGACGTAACGCGAACCGCCCGCCAAGCTCGATGGCCAGGCGGGCGGCGGTGCCGATGCGGCCGTAGCTGATCTCCACCACCCAGACGCCGAACAGATCGATCCCGGCCTCCACCTGATCCTGTCGGAAGCACCGTCGGGCGGGATTTCTGGCTTCGAGGATGACGCGGAAGTCGAGCATGGGTTGGTAAAGAAAACGTCCCTTTTCCTTACCACGGGAGTTGTACCCACTGGCATCCGGAAATCGGTGATCAGGTCACGAAGAAGTGTGCCAAATGCGGCGTGGCGAAGCCATTGGATCTCTATTCCCGGAAGTCGTCGTTACTTCTTCTCAGCGATCGGACGATCGGACGGGCTCAGGAGCTCTCCCAGCACCGCCGCAGGCCCCGTCAAGCCCTTCCCGCCCGCCCCGACTGTGATGACACGCTCAGGGACGAACTTGTGGGCAGCGCCGAGGGCGGCCGTCAGCGTGTCCGGGTGCTTATCGAGGAAGTCGAGTACGCGCTCGAGCGCGAGCTCAAATCGACGGAGCTGAACGACCTTGTCTGGCCCCAGCACGTCCACCTGAGCCTTTTGCCCCTTCGCGATCTCCTCGAGCTTGCGCCGCTCGCCCATCCCTTCGTTCTCGCGCGCCTTCCGGAGGCTTTCGGAGCGCTGGACTTCGATCTGCGCGTGCACCAGCTCGGGTTGCTGCTCGGCTGAGGCCCGCGCCTGCTCGGCCTCGGTGCGCCTCTCCTGGCTGATCTTCTCCTGCTCGAACGCGCGCTTCATCTGGGTCGCGAGCTGCTCGCGCTGAGTGCCGAGGAGAAGCTCAGGGGGAATAGCCGAATCGCCGAGGCGAATCTCCCTGATCGCGACGCCGGCCTTACGGCCTTCCCTCTGCAGCGGCTCGAGGAGTTGCTCCTCAATGGCGCTGCGGTTGCTGATCAGATCGAGAGCCTGGATCCGCCGCCTGACCTTGACGGGGGTGCGGTTTTCCTGACCGCTCGCATCCTTTGAGACGCGCTCCTCCTCCACGACGATGGAACCCCCGCCGGTGACGTCCCGTGTCATGGAACGAATCACCGGGGTGAGGATATTCCGTTCGACCTGCTCAAGCCCGCCAACCGAGCCGACCACGAATGGAGCATCGGCGGGCGCCACCTGGATTTCGACGCGCAGCTCCTGGGGGATATCCCAGGACTCGACCTTCACGAGCACCGCCCTGTCGGCGGCACCCGGCGGCATGTCGACGACCTCTTGGGTCTCGACTTGAGTAATCTGCCCCTTTTGGTCGACCTGCAGCGCGATGTTGCGCTTCGTGAATCCCCCCCTGTAGATCATGGTCTGGACCTTGGTGTCCACGATCACGACCTGGTAAGCCTTGTCGTTCAGGTAGTACCGGCCGGGGTTCAACGCGGTGTCCCACAGGCCGACCTCACCGACCCGCACGAGCGGAACGGCCAGCCGTCCCGTATCTTTCTCGGGAACACCGGTCGGCTTCTCTTTCGTTCCGAGGAGCGTCGAGTCCAGGTTGCCGAATTGGACCGGAGATTTGACGTTACTCTTGATAACGCCGACCTCCCCCGCCTTGATTTCGGTGACCGTACCCTTCACGTTGACGTCCCAAAGATAACGGTTGAGGCGGTACGTGCCGGGCGTGAGAACGGTGGTCTGCGGCCCCTTCTGGCCGTGATGGGCCAGAAAGTAGCGTGCGTCGTTCACCATGGACTCTTGGTCCTTCGGATTGAACGCGTCTGCCAGGGCCTGATTCGGACGAAGCGGTTCGCCGTCAAGGGCGACCAGATAGGCGTACTGCCCATCCGGCACCTTCACGACTTCCTTCATACTAACATCGGAGGTGATGTTGATCAGCGGGATAAAGTGGAAGCCGGGCGGAAGAACATCTGCCTGGGGCCCATTTTCCCCGTTGATCGCCACGATCCTCCCGACGGCAAGACTCTTGCTGCCGTAGATCTTGAAGATGTGCCCGACCTGGTCCTCACCGACGTGGACCAGCGACGTGCCGGCCACCATTAGGAGCGCGAAAAGCAGGCTCACTCCAGCGATTGTGTGGCGCCAGATGGCGCGCTTGGCGATCAGCCTTCCCGGTCCGACAAGGAACCGGGACGCCACCAACACAGCCACTGCGAGAAGAAACCCGATCACATAACCCATCTGCACTTCCTCCCCGGGCAAACGATGCCCGAAGACATCCGCGCCGCGCCCTACACGGGTGCGGCGACTATCGATGCGGGTCGAAAGAGACAGCCTTTGCTGCCTTCATCTCCGCCCTGCGCTGAGGAGCCGCGCCAGTACGCAACACTATTCCTGCGTGCGCCGCTGCCTTAACGCGGGGCAGAACATCAATCGTCGTAACGCTTCAGCCGTTCTCAGTGATTGGCTTGGGTAGGGGTGGCAGTCTTCCGGTCCGGAGGTAGTCGCGGACGGCATCCAAGGCTGCGGAGACTGGGTTGTGGCCGCGTTGTTTCAGCGTGCGAAAGACGCTCATCAGGACGGCCTGCGTCTCGGCTCCGTCTTCGCTGCCGTTGGCGTAGCTGTTCTTCCGCGCGATCCCCGCCGGGCGAATCTGGCGCTCCCCGTGGTTGTTGTCCGACGGGACCTCGGGATGGTCCAGGAACCTGAATAACTCGGTCGCATGGCGTCGCCGTCGCTTCACCAACCGACGCGCGTGGTGTTGTTCCCACGGTTGCGCCACCACCTCGTGCAGCCGCCGCTCCAGTCGTCGCCGACGCGACGCGAACCGCTCCGCGGACAACCCCTTCCGCCGCTTGCTCAGGCGGATCGAGTCGCGGATCAGGCGCCTCAACTGTTTGGAGAACGGCGGCCAGTCGCCGCCGGGCTTGAGGTAGTGCTGCGTCCGCTTGAGGTCGCGCAGCAGGTGCGGAAGGCACTTCTGCTTGTGCGCGCAGACGACCGCGGTGTAGGCCGACCAGAAGTCGGTCACCAGGACCCCGGCGAACTCCTGCTTGAAGAACTTCTTCAGGGCCGGGGCGCCCCGGCTGCGGTCGATCAGGTAGAAGGTCACGTGGGTCATCGTGAAGCACCACAGCCAGTGGGTCTTGCCGTCGACCCGCCAGCCGGACTCGTCGGCGGGCAGCACCGCGCTGTCGAGCGCCTCGGCCTGGATCTTCAGGTACCAGGCGAAGAGGACCTCGCGGTGTCGCCGCCACATCGCCACCAGGCCACCGGCGGTGAGCTTGAAGTGCAGGTGGATGGTGCGGCGGCTCCAGCGGCTCGACCAGGAAAAGTCGTAACCCTTCAGCCGAATGCAGCTGATCTTGCAATCCGATGACCGCGCCATTCCACTGGGTCCATGGCAACGGCGGGTGTGGATACCCTGGACACGGCATCGCTGCAAGCCCTGCTCGGGCCGAATCTGACCTCCGAGCAGGCGGCGCAGTTCTTCCGCCAAGGTGAGGAGGCCGTCGTCTTCGCGCTGCTGTCCTTGGCCAAGCGACTGGCCGAGAATCGACCCACCGCCCCGACTACGCCTGACCCGTCGGCCCCGTCGGGGCAAACTCCTCCCTATGCGAAGCCGACCGCCAAGGATCGGGCCAAGCCCAAAGGCGCCAGGCCGGGACATCCCGGCCATCGCCGCCCCGCGCCACCGCGGAGTCAGAGAACCGGATCGCTTCGTCGCTCGGCTCGTGGGGTTTCTTGCCCCCTGGGACGTCCTCGGGGGCCAACCAGACCCGGAGCCCCTCGTCAGACATCCGCGCGTGGAGCCGCTGGGCGAATGCCTCGTCCTTCGAGCTGTAGCTGAGGAAGTACCAGGAGAACTGGATCGGGCTCATCGCCCCGATCAAGGATGGGAGGTGTGTGACCAAGACCTCCGGCACACCGCACCCGCGCAGGAACGCCTCGGGGATCTTCCCCCGCGAGCGGACGAGCGTGTCGATGCCCACCGTGCTGGGCCCGTCATGCTGGATCGATTCCAGCCCCTTGATCTCCGACAGATCCACGTCGGCGAAGTTCGTCCGTCGACACCTGGCCCGGTCGAGATCGGCCCCGCCGAGGCTGGCCTCGCGGAGGTCGGCCCCGTCCAGATCGGCCCCACTGAGGTTGGCCCCGTCGAGGTCAGCAAGGACGAGGTTGGCAAGGATGAGGTGGGCCCCGCGGAGGTCGGCCCTGCCGAGGTTGGCCCTGACAAGGTGGGCCCCGCCGAGATGGGCCTCGCGGAGGTCGGCCCCGCCGAGGGCGGCCCTGCCCAGGTCGGCCTTGCCGAGGTGGGCCCCGCGGAGGTCGGCCCCGCTGAGGTGGGCCCCGCGGAGGTCGGCCTCACGGAGAGGAGGGATCTCCCCGCCCGCCTTCGGACGCCGATTCCATTCTGCGACTCCTTCCGACCCTCCCGTGAGCAGCCTCAGCGCCTCGTTGCGGTCCATAGCCCTGATCTCCCGCACGACCGTCGATCGCCTGGATTATCGCAGAGCCGTGGGCCTGGCGTCGATGTGCCAAATAGACTTGACTGACGGCGACCCGCGTAGATCATGACAAATGGGCTCTACCCTACCTGTCTCGAAGCAAAGACCGCCGCAGCCTCCCGAGGATGGCCCGAGGGAGCGCGGCGGGATAGAGAGCCAGTCGGCGGGCTCAGGCGATGGCCCGCACGCGGCGACGCCACCAGTAGCCCAGGCCGACCAGAACGGCAGTCGCGCCCATCACCACCGAAGCGGGCTCGGGAACGACGGGGGTAGCGAGGAAGCCGTGAGGGCCGGAGGGAGTATCATAGTACCCCACGATCTGGCCCGTCCCGTTGATCCCGTAAGCCTGGGTATCGATCGCGCCGGCGAAGGGGACGTCGAGCGTGATGTAGGTCGGCCCATCCTTCAGGAAGCCGTGACCAGTGCCGGAGGCATCGACATAGTTCCCCACGATCTGGCCCGTCCCGTTGATCCCGCGAGCCACGGTCCCAGTCGCACCGGGGACATCGAGCGTGGTGTAGGTCGACCCCTCCTTCAGGAAGCCGTGACCAGTGCCGGAGGCATCGACATAGTTCCCCACGATCTGGCCCGTCCCGTTGATCCCGTAAGCCACGGTCCCAGTCGCACCAGGGACATCGAGCGTGGTATAGGTCGACCCCTCCTTCAGGAAGCCGTGAACGAAGATGTGAACGCCGGAGACAGTCTCATATCGCCCCACGATCTGGCCCGTCCCGTTGATCCCAGAAGCATCGGTATTGACCGTGCCGGCGAAGGGGACATCGAGCGTGGTGTAGGTCGACCCCTCCTTCAGGAAGCCGTGAAGGCCGGAGCCATTTTCATACTCCCCCACGATCTGGCCCGTCCTGTTGATCCCGCGAGCCGTGGTAGCGAATACGCCGGGGACATCGAGCGTGGTGTAGGTCGACCCCTCCTTCAGGAAGCCATGACCGCCGGAGGCACTGCCATAGCTCCCCACGATCTGGCCCGTATTGTTGATCCCGAGAGCCTCGGTGGTCCCGGTCCCGCCGGGGACATCGAATGTAGTGAAATCGAACGTCGGAGCGGCCTGGGTCGGCCCTGCCACCCCGGCCATCAGCCCTAGCAGTGCCAGCGCCAGCCCCGAACAATAGGTGATGCGTCTCACGGAATTTCCACTCCAGGTTCGTGTCTTCTGATGGTCTGCGCCACATTCGCACTGACTCGACCCCGTCGGTCCCGCCACAATTCCGACAGACGGCTGCGTGCTACAGATAAAGTATACCTATGCCGAGGACCTCAGACTCGAAGCAATTTATGCCCAAGAACGATATCCAGTCTATCCCTACCGGCGCGTCCGGCGGATCGCAGGTGACGTTCCCGGCCCGTGGCGTCGGCTCAGGGTGCTGTGATCACTTGGGTGTCGCGCTCGTAGCTGTCGACCGTCCGAAAGGACGTCGAGCCGTCTGGCATCCGGAGATACGCGTCCTTGACCTGCCACCGGCCGTCGCGGGTCACCGCGGCGTACGTGGGCGGGTCCGCCCGGAGGTAGGCGGCCTGAGCCTCGCGCTCGACGGCGGCCCGGGCGTGCTGACGGGCCTTCAGGCCGCGACGTTTCGCCAGCGTAGTTCGGATTTCCTGCTGCCGCTGCGGGCTCGGCTCGCTCGGGGCCCGGGCCCGAGCCGAGCCCCCCAACGCCAGCACCAGGGCAAAGACCGCTGTCGTGGTCTGTCGTTTTGTCGGCTGCATCGATGTTGCTCCGCACGGTCGTTCGTCCCCTCCGGCTTGTGGGCCCGCGGTTCGGGGAGGGGGCGATCCGCGGGCGGTGTCGATGTTGGCGGCTACCGGCCGTCCCGGTCCGTCACCGCGACAGCAAAGCCTTGGCCTTGCGGACGAGTTCGAGGAATTCCTGGCGATAGCCCGAGGCGTCGTCGCCCAGGCTGGAACCGGCCAGCTCCAGCACGCCGTCGAACGTGAGCGTCCCCTTCTCGGGCGAGTCGCGCAGGAGCATGCCGAAGCCCGCGACGGCGCCGGCGAACTGGAAGTCGGGCGAGGCCCGCGAGACGTCGAGGCCCTCGTCCACGACGCCACGCTCGATCAGCCGGCTCGTGTCGCCGTCGGGCTGCTTGTACCGGAGCTTGACGGTGAGCGACTCCCGGCTCGACCCGACCGGCTCGGCCGGCCGCTGGTACTTGAGCGGGCCGAGCCCGGCCGGCTTCACGGCTTCGGGGCCGGGCGGGACCAGCTCGTACAAGGCCGTGACATGGTGCCCCGCGCCGATCTCGCCGGCATCCTTGGTGTCGTCGTGGAAGTCCTCGTTACGCAGCAGCCGGTTCTCGTAGCCGATCAGGCGGTACGCCCCGACCCGGGCCGGATTGAACTCGACCTGGATCTTGACGTCCTTGGCGATCGTCACGAGCGTCGCGCCGAGCTGCTCGACCAGCTCCTTGCGCGCCTCCCGGAGCGTGTCGATGTAGGCATAGTGGCCGTTGCCCTTGTCGGCGAGCCTTTCGAGCGTACTGTCCTTGATGTTCCCCATGCCGAAGCCGAGGACGCTCAGGAAGACGCGACTCTTCGCCTTCGCCTCGATCAGGCGGATCAGCTCGCCCTGGCTGGTGACGCCGACGTTGAAGTCGCCGTCGGTGGCGAGGATGACGCGGTTCGTGCCGTTCGGGATGAAGTTCCGGACGGCCTGGTCGTAGGCCAGTTGGATGCCCGCGCCGCCGTTGGTCGAGCCGCCGGCCCGCAACTGGTCGAGCGCCGAGAGGATCTCGGGCTGGTGCCGGCACGAGGTCGAGGGGAGCACCAGGCCCGACGCCCCGGCGTAGACGACGAGCGCCACGCGGTCGTTCTCGCCGAGCTGCTCGACGAGCATCCGCAGCGCCGCCTTCAGGAGCGGCAGCTTGTTGGGCTGGTCCATCGAGCCCGAGACGTCGATCAGGAAGACGAGGTTGCTCGGCGGCCGCTTGTCGTTGGCGATGGGCTTGCCCATCAAGCCGATCCGGGCGAGCCGGTGGTCGGCATTCCAAGGGCAGCGAGCCACCTCGATGTTGATCGCGAAGGGCTCGTCGCCGGCGGGGGGCGGGTCGTGGTAGGGGAAGTAATTGAGCAGCTCCTCGATGCGGACGGCGTCCTTAGGCGGCCGCTGGTCCTGCATGAGGAAGCGGCGGACGTTGGCATAGCTCGCGGTATCGACGTCGATCGAGAACGTCGAGAGCGGGTTCTGGGCCACGCTCAGGAACGGGTTGTCCACGATCCGGTCATACGCCTCAGTGTTCGGCTGCGGCTCGGGTTCGGGCTGTGGCTCAGGCGCGGCGCTGCGATGCTGCTCGTTCACAAGATGCCTCGTGAGAGGGGCGCTGCGCTGCAGCTCGGCCATATTGAGAGGCCTTGTCGCGGGCGACAAGTCTGTCGCCGGCGACAAGGAGGGCGCGATGACGTCGAAGTCGTCGATCCGGCCACGCTTCGCGGTGGCGACCCCCACCCGGGACGGCGGGGACGGCGGGCATACCTTGTTGATGCCCACCAGGGGCAACGAGCGGACCACCGCGTTCGGCCTCGTCAGGAGGAGACCCAACCCGATCGCTAAGAGACTGAGGGACGCGGCGACCGTGACCCAGGAGGCGTGATACCAGCGGCGTTTCGGTTTCGGCTGCGTCGCCGTCTGCAACCGGGCCTCGATGGCCGCGCGCTGCTCGGGGGCGAGCTTGGGGCTCGGTTCGTTTTGGAGGTGCTCGGTCAGGAGCCGCGCGGTGGCGCGGATCTCCTCGACGAGCCGGCGGCGTTCGGGGTCGCCGGCAAGCTGCGCCTCGACCGCGGCACGCTCGACGGCGTCGAGCTCGTCCAGGGCGTAGGCGGTCAGCCGGGGATCGGAGAAATCAAGCGACATGGAGACCTCCTTCAGGCATTGGCCCCGGCCGGCGGGCCGTCGTAGAGTTGACCGCGAAGGGTCTTCAGGCCGGTGTGGATCAGGTAGCCGACGTGGGCCACGCTGTGGCCGCTGATGCGACTGATCTCGCGGTAGGAGAACCCGTTCTGGAACTTCAGCCGGATCACCTCCCGCTGGCCGGCGGGGAGGGCCTCCAGCAGGGCGAGCACCCGCGCCGCCGTATCGCGCCGCTCCGCGACGTCGGACGGTGACGGGTCGGGGCTGGCACGTCGGTGGAGTTCATCATCGCTCAGCTGAGTCATGCGACTCTCCTTCCTCAGGACGTCGAGCGCCCGGTTGTGGCAGACGGTGAAGAGCCACTCGGCCAGCTTCGGCTCGACCGTCGCACGGTCCTGCGCGCAGAGCCGGAGGAACGTCTCCTGCACGACGTCGCGCGCCGCCTCGGCGTCGCGCAGCAGGCACGCGGCGTGGAGCGTCAGCGGCCCCTCGAAACGGTCCACCGCGCCTCGGACCCAGGGCCCATCGTCAGGGTTCGGCTGGCCTGGCATCGGCTCGCTCGGACAGGGAAAAACGACCTCTTCACCCTAATCACGTGCGAGCGGCGAGTTTCTTAGAGGCGGTCCGGTCGGTCCCGGATTTTCGTCCCTTCTCGTTCCCCTCGACAGCTAAGCAAGCGACTGAACTACTTGGGCTTATGGCGAAATGTCGGCTTCAAGAATTTGCTGCAGGAATTTTCGCCTTGTGGGTGATTGCATTGTTCACTTCGGCCGCGCTCGTCGACCACGCCGCGCCCTCTGACGCGACTCCTCGAGCCGACCCGTGCTCCGGATGGGCGGCCGCCCAGCGATCCGGTCATAGCACGGCCTCCGGTGCGGCGAGACCGGGCGCGGACCCGCCGCGCCGGTCCGGGGCTTCATCCCGACGCCGGGAGCCGGGGAAAGTGGCTGTGTAACGTGTCGCGAGTCGAGGCCGGGGCCAAGCCCAAGGGAAAGGCGAACCGGAGGCCGAGGGGCCCTCGGCGTCGGGATGAAGCACGGCCGGTACCAGTTAGGGTCTACTCTATTCGGCTGAGTCCGCGGCCGACGGGGTGGCTGACGACCAGGCCGGAACGGGCAGGCCGGGGCGGCGCGGCGGAACGCGGGAGCCAACCCCGGACCGAGGCGGGCCCAAGCCGCTTGGCAATGAGGCCGAAGCCGGCGAAGCGAGAGGCGAGGGGGCACGGGCGGGCCACGGCCGACGCCGGAACGGGCGGGCCGACGCCAAGCCCAGAGGAGCAAGACCCTTCTCTCCCCTTTCACTCCCCCGAGGTAACGTTTCGGGCCGGCTGAGCCCCCCCACAGGACTCATGGGGGCGGAGTCCGGCCCGCGGAGGGCAGGATGCCCGACTCATTCGGACAGGATGCTCCCCCCGGCGCTCGCGCCTTCGGTGATGGAACCCACAATATTGCGCAGAATACGCTACCGTAGGTTTTCGCACGGTTGCGGCCACTACCCCGGGATGGGAGAATACTAGGAAAAGGTTTGTGGGTCCAGGATGTTGATTGGTTTCCACATCGTGGCCACGCGGCTCCTCCCACCCCTGAAGGGTGTGGGGTTCCGCCGCGAGGACTTCCTCTGACCGAGAAGGGAGGTTGCCATGCCTGAGAGCGTGTACGACGTGATCGAGTTGGTGGGGACCAGTCCCGAATCGTGGGAGAAGGCGGCGGCCGTGGCCGTCAAACAGGCGTCCCAGACACTCCGGGACCTGCGGATCGCCGAGGTGGTCCAGATGGACGTCCACATCGGCAAGGATGGCGCGATCGAATCCTACCGCACCAAGGTGCGGGTCTCGTTCAAATACGAGGGCAAGGGTTAACCTTCCCACGTGCCCTGCGTGCGGGCCTTGCGCGCAGGCCAACCGCACGAGCCCAGAGGAATTCCAGCCCCCAACGACGGACTTCATCGGGGTCGATCTCGGTGTCGAGAACATCGCGGGCGACTCCGACGGCGCGATCTCCTCGGGCAAGGACATCGAGGCCAAACGGTTCGCCTCCGCCAGCAGGCGACGGGCCCTCGGCACGAAGTCCAAGGGATCCGCGCGGCGACAGCGACGCCGGATGCACACGGCAATCAAGCGGGGCGAGCGGAAGGAGGCGCGCTCCCGCCGCGACGTCAACGGACCTCCCCGCGGCGGCGTCCCCCGGGTCAACCCGGGGGGAGGCGCCGCGGGGTCCCGCCGTGGAACCGCCACGACCTCCTGTCCCCGCCCCCCGTGCCGTGGGCTCGGGGCGCCAGGGCGCGGCTCGCGAGCACGGGGCCGGTCCTGGGTCCTCGGGTGTCGGAACGCCGCAGGGGGTCCCGGGCCAACCCCCGGTCGGTCCAGGCACACGCCCCGGCTTGAGCCGTGGGGGATCCTGACGAGTCCTCTGGTTTGTCGCCCTCAGTCGCCGGCCGCGAGGTAGCGGAAGACGGTCCTGATCGAGACGCCCAGCGCCCGGCCGATCTCCGGCGCGCTCATCCCCTTGGTCTGGAGTTCCTGGGCCCGGTCGGGCTTCGCTTTCGTGGTCCCCGGGGCCCGACCGCGGTACACGCCGTTCCGCCGGGCCACGGCGATGCCGGCGGCCTGGCGCTCCCGGCGATACTCCCATTCGATCTCCGCGAGGCCGAGCATCAGGGCTGCCACCATCCGGCCCAGGGTGCCCGAGACGTCCACCTGCTGGGTGACGGAGACGACCCGCACGCCCCGCTCACACCAGTCGCAGAGCAGGTCCAGGCCCTCGCGGAGCCGGCGGGCGATCCGCTCCACCTTGAAGACGACCACGGTCTTGACGTGCCCGGCGAAGAGGTCGCGCCGGAGCCGGTCGAACTCGGGCCGCGACATCTTCCGGCCGGACTCGACGTCGACGTACCACTCGACCTTGTCCCGGGCGATCCCGCTGCCCTCCAGCCAGCGGCGGATCTCCGCGCGCTGGGAATCGGTCTTCTGGTCCCTGCTCGAGACGCGGACGTAGGCGGCGACGGGCCGTGGCCTGGTGACGGGCTTCTTCGGCCGCGGCATGGCGGGATCCTCCTTCCCCGCGAGCATCGCCGGCCGGCTGTCCACTGTCAAGTAGTGTATACTCTATACGGCAGGGCGGTGATCCACTCGACGAAGCGGCGGAATCCGGGCCGGGTGAAGGCCCAGCGGAAGGGCGAGAGCAGGGTTTGCCAGATGGACCAGAGGAGCGTAGCTTCGGTCGTTG